>JAHEEZ010000093.1 GCA_024640445.1 Acidobacteriota bacterium
TCGACAATTGGCGTGTTTGGTTCCGGTCAGCTCGGACGCATGTTCGCCAACGAGGCGCGCAAGCTAGGCTACCGCGTCCACACCTACTCTCCCGTCAGCGATACGCCCACCGGACACATCGCCGATTTTGAGATCGCCGCTGAATATGGAGAACTTGAACGAGTCAGGGAATTCGCCCGCGCGGTGGATGTAGTTACCTTTGAATTCGAGAACGTCCCTTCGAAGACCATAGAAACCGCCGCCGAATTCGCTCCTGTCCATCCGAAAGGCTCGGTGCTTCACACGACCCAGAACCGGCTCCGCGAAAAGACCTTTCTCTCCGAAAACGGATTTCCCGTCGCGCCTTACAGGTACGTCACGGATCTTCCCGGGCTTCTGCAGGCGGCCGGAGACATCGGGACTCCCTCAGTGCTAAAGACAGCCGGATTCGGATACGACGGCAAGGGTCAGGCGAAGATCTTGGATATTTCGGAGTGCGAACAGGCTTTTTTGAACATAGGCGAAACGGAAGCGATCCTTGAAGCGTTCGTGGATTTTGAGAAAGAGGTGTCTGTCGTCGCGGCGCGCGACACCAAAGGCAATTTCTCCCATTTCGGGGTCATCGAAAACGACCACGCGAACCACATACTGGATGTTTCGTTCGCTCCTGCCGAAGTGACAAGCAAACTTCGTGAAGAGGCGATCAGCATCACACGCGGAATAGCGGAGAGATTCGATTATGTTGGCACTCTATGTATTGAATTTTTCGTAACAAATGAGGGAGATCTGCTCGTGAACGAGATCGCCCCGCGGCCGCACAATTCGGGGCACCTGACATTCGACGCTTCTGTGACTTGCCAGTTCGAACAGCAGGTTCGCGCTGTCTGCGGACTTCCACTTGGCTCGACAGAACTGATAAGGCCTGCCGCAATGGCTAATCTGTTGGGTGAACTGTGGCAGAACGGCGAACCGGATTGGAAAAGAGTGCTAGAGGATCCGGACGTAAAACTGCACCTGTACGGGAAGACAGAGGCAAGATCCGGACGAAAGATGGGGCACATCACGGCGATGGCCGATTCCCCACAGGAGGCGGTTAGAATAGTCAAAGCCGCAAGAAATGCTTTGCTGGATTAGTCTTCACCACGCTTATCGCGGCCCCGTCCTGAGCGGCCCCTGCCCTCTTCTTCCTCTTCACCATCTTCGTGTTCTTCTTCTCCGCCTGTTGCACCAGCTCCGCTGTAGAATTCGGTGTGCCGGATCATTCCGCCGAGCTTGCCGGTATATCCAAGCATCCCCGCACATGCCAACGCGAGAAGAAGTATAGAAGGAGCGACCCAAACAGGGTAAGAAGAACCGGAGTCTGAACTCCCCTTTTCCGGAATCAATAGTCTCCAGCCCTTGAAGAGAAGGAAAGCGACGCCGGACAGCGCGCCTGTGACCAGGATCGCGGCGAGTGCAAAGACCGAGAAGTCGGAGTGAGCGTCGATCGCGTTCTCCGCAACTCCTGCGGTATGTTCGACAACTTCTTCGGCCGGTTCACCGGTCAGATAAACGACAATAGCGATAAGGCCAAGTAAGGTGAACGAGAGAAAAGCGGCGGATTTTAGATCATCGCTTCTTCTCCACATCCCAAGTATCAGGATGGCTATCGCGAAAGGGACGCCTATGATGGGGATGTGATTTGTAACGATGTGCAGATAGGCAGAATCCATGCTCTAACAGTGCCTCCTAAGATGGAATTGAGACCGATGTCAGAGTTTTCTTGCAACCCAGATGCCTAAGATCAACCCGAGAAAACCGAGGAAAAGACTGAGGAATAAATAAAGCAAAGAGGTAATGATCTTACCTTCGCGAAAAAGTCCCCATATTTCCAGCTCAAACGTGGAAAATGTCGTGAACGCCCCGAGAAAGCCGACCACGACCGCAAATCTCAGGTTGTCGCCAATATCGAGCCTGTCGGTCAGGAGGATAAAGCAGAGCCCGATCAGGAACGAGCCGAACACGTTTATGAAAAAGGTTGGAAAAGGAAATCCACTGGATGAGTTTTGAAGTGGCGAGATGTTGATCAAATATCTCGCCACCGCGCCGAATGCGCCTCCGGCTGCGATGAATGCGAGTCTGGTTGCGAAATCCATTCTTCAATGGTCATTGATCAATGATCAATGAAGACCTCCAATCTATCCCTCTTCCTCTAATTCGTAGACTTCAACGCCGTCGCTTGTCCCGATTATCACCAACTCCGCCATATCGAGAAACAGCCCGTTGCATACGACTCCCTCTACGTCGTTAAGAAAATCCGACACGCTGTACGGATCGTCCATCAGGCCGAAGTCGGCATCGACAATGTAGTTCTTCTCGTCAGTCAAATAGAAATCCCCGCCGTTCATTCTTATGTGGCCGGTCCCGCCCGCTCCGTCGATCATTCTTTTGACGTAGTGAACGGTGAACGGAAGCACCTCCACCGGTATCTTGAACGCGCCGAGTTTGTCGACCAGCTTTGAGGCGTCTCCGATTATGATCTGCCGGTTTGTGATCCTCGCTACCATCTTCTCCTTCAGAAGCGCGCCGCCGCCGCCCTTGATCAGATTCAGGTCCAGATCGAATTCGTCAGTGCCGTCGATCGTCAGGTCGATCTCATCCACATCGTCGATGGAAACAAGGTGTATCCCGAGCGACCTTGCCTGTTCCTCGGTCCGTGAGGAGGTAGGCACGGCGGTCACCGACAACCCGTTCTTCACCATCTCGCCGATCTCGGCGATCGCGAAATAGGCGGTCGATCCGGTCCCGAGCCCGAGGACCATTCCGTCCTCGACTAACTTAACCGCTTCTTGTGCGGCTGCCTGTTTTTCGTTCTTGATGTCGTCCATAAACGGTAATTAACGTGAAGGAGTGTAATCTCTTGAAAGGAAGCGCGGCGGAATGCCCGCCCAGTAAAGGCTCTGCCTTATTACCCACTTCGTAAATGTCCAGGCGTAACCGTTCGCGAATCTTCGTTCCGATATGGTAATCGGCATCTTCACATAAACAAAGCGGCCCTGCCGCTGGAGCCTGTGGGCAAGATCGACATCCTCAAATTTCGGCAGGTCCCGGAAACCGCCGACCGCTTCATAGGTTTCGCGTCGCGTGAAGATCGCCGATTCTCCGTAGATCAGTCCGGACGAACGTACTTGACCGTAGATCCGGGTCATCAGCCGTGCCCATTTTGATTCGCCTTTGAAGTGGACTTCAAAATGTCCGCCCGATACCTGATCATTTCGAAGGTATTTCATTATCTGGTTTCCTGATCCCTGGACAGGCCGCGCATCGGCAAAGACGAACCAGAAAATGTCTCCGGTGGCGTGTTCCACTCCCGCGTGCATTTGAAGGCCCCGGCTCGCTTTACCAACGCTGACGATCTGTGTGTTCTTGATCTTTGCCTGGGTCTCGGCGATCTCGATCGTCCGGTCGGAACTGCCTCCGTCGACGATGATGAGCTCGGAGACGTTTACGAGACGCGACAGCGCATCGAGCGTTTTGCCGATCGTAAGCTCTTCATTATATGTGGGAATTATGACGGAGATTTCCATTCCGGACGCGCTCTATCCTGCTTGTTTCCGAGGTCGGTAATAAGATAGCAGTATTCAGCGGGTTTTGTAACGGGCGCCTTCGGACCTGATTTGGGCGCCAGCAGAAAGTTGCAATATCCATTTCCAGATGGTATAAAATTCATTCGCTTTCCGACCCGGAAAGCGTCCGTTTTTTCCGCAGTAGCTCAATGGCAGAGCATTCGGCTGTTAACCGAAGGGTTGTAAGTTCGAGTCTTACCTGCGGAGCCAATACTCTCAATAAATTACGGGCACCAATTCGGTGTCCGTTTTTCTTTGTTCTTCTATTTCTCCCTCTAACCCTTTCATGGCCATACTGTCCGGTCGAGACTCATCCCCCTAATCCCGATGGAGATTCAAGAAGAAAAACCTCCGCTATCTCGAATCAAGGTCAAACTGGTACGAAGTCTGAGTCGCCAAACCAGGGATACTGACGTATGACCGAAGAAAGTTGATCACGGGGACCGATCACACGCGTCAGGCGGTTAAGTAGTTTCCGTAAACTCATGACAGAACTCTGCACTAATACCGAGTGAACGAATCCTTGTGGTCGGTAAACTTTCACCAAGAGGAGCTCTGACAAGATCGGCAATAATATCCCTGCATCACCAATGTTGATCGGGGAAGTCACCCTGAAACACTCAAACGAGTTCAAGTTCGATGTGGTCAGACTGCTCCTCGAGAAAGGGCTCTCGCAGGCGGAAGTGGCGGATCGGCTGGGGATCACTTCCAATTCGATAAGCGCCTGGGTCAGGGCGTATAAGAAGGACCAAAAGGACATTCTTCCGGGCAAGGACCATCAGACTCCTGAGCAGGAAAGGATCCGTCAACTTGAGAAAGAGAACCGCGAGCTGAGGATTGGGTGCAATACCCTAAGAACGACCCCCTCCATTCAACGATTGGTTATCTGGGCCCGGCCGACTATGAAGCAAGAATACCTGTGAGGGACGTGAGGTTCCGTATGGCGTGACGTTGCAAATTGATCTATCATCCTGATATTAGGTTCATTTTCAATTTGAGCGCTTTATCCTTCTGCGGAGTATGCAGCAGAAACAGCGAATTAGAGCAGGTTGATGATTTTGGTTCGACCGCGCTATTTAGGGATGTCTAGTGGATCCTGGTCAGACCAGATGATATTTGGGTCCCGGCATCGATACAATTACGGAGGTAAAGTAATGAGAAATCGATTATTGATTGGCAGCATCGTGTTATTGAGTATGGTATTTTCCGCGTGCCAGAATCAAGGGGTTGATAATAAGGCCGCCGTGGATACAAATGCCAATGTGAGCGCTAATACGACAAGTAAGCCGGACGCAAAAACCGTTGAGGAAATTAAAGAAATGCTGGCTAAGCACGACAAGGCGCTTAATGACAAAGACCTGGATGGTGTGATGGCAACGTACTCTAACAACCCAAACGCGGTCCTGCTTGGCACCGGTGAAGGTGAAAGGTATGTCGGTACTGATACGATCAGACAGGCTTATACGGAGATCTTCAAGGATTATGACGCCGGAACTCTTGGGATCGAATGTGACTGGAAGAACGGCGGTGCTGACCCGTCCGGTAATATGGCTTGGGCCGGCGCGAGTTGTAAGTACAAAGATTCACTAAATGGCAAGGCCCGTGAATTTGTAATGAACGTTTCTGCGGCGTTTGTTAAAGAGGAAGGCGCATGGCATTTTATCGTGCTTCATATGTCTAATGCCCCGAGCGGTCTAAATGCACCTGGCGCAGGGCCGGCGCCAAGCCCGGAAACGAAAGAATAGGGGCCAATTGACCCGGTTCATAGCCAACGTTGGCTATTTTTCCAAATCGGAGGATAACTATGAGTGACGACAAAAAACGGGAAGACCACCTGATGGTTCCGGAAGAAGGGGATGTAAAGGAGCAGAAGGACGGAAGATCGCGCCGGGACTTTCTACGCTCTATCGGTAAGTGGTCGGCAGCGATTATTGGCAGTGCCGTGATCGGCGGATTATTTGAACCGACAAACACTGCAGCATGGGTCAATGGAACGGCGGCTTGGGTCAACGCACGCGGCGGTTGGATCAACCGTGGCGGCAGTTGGGTAAACCGCTCAGGCGGAGGAGCTACCTGGGTTAACAGGGCTGGCGGTGGTGGTGGTGCTGGTTGGGTTAACCGAGCAGGCGGCGGTGGTGCTGCCTGGGTCAATCGCAGGGGCTTTTGAAAACAAGGTTCTGACGAATTATTCCGTTCCGCTGATCGAGACAGTCAGAGGATGATATCTGATTTAGTTTTGATTCGCGTGCCGATGCTATTTCGATCAGGCCAAAGTTGGAGAGAGATGCTATCCAATGAGCACAATCATCAACAGTATTCCAGCTAAATTGTTCGATAAGTTCAGGGACCAGAAGTTGATCGTTCGCTTGAATGATGTTGGTGAATACCGAAAGTACCTGCAGACGGATGATCTGAACGACGTTGTCGCGGTACAACTGAGAAGTTCTGATTTTGAGGTCGACGAGATCCAAAATATTGGTGGGAACGTTCCTGTCGACATTGTGATGGATCATCCGTCTGTACAGTTCCCGCAACTTTACAGGTTTGCAAAACTCACTGATACACGGCCGGTTAGAGTTTCAATTCACGTAAGATCCGGCTTCAAAAATGCGGTTAAATTGGCTCTGGCGTTAAGGTTTGATGTCAAACTTGAAGTTGGACAGCCTGGTCCTGCGTTGATCGACGAGATGGCCGAGGTGTTGGAAATCTACCTGCACCGATCGACTGTCACCCACCGGATCGAGTACTTCCACAGCATATTTATGGGCTTTTTCCATGGCGATACTTCTAACCTTTGGTCTATTCAAGAGGATGATCCAGAGAAGTTTTGCTATGTAACTGATGAAGGGGTCGAGGGGATCTCACAGAGGTTTGGAAGAACAAACCCGGAAGACATTTTGAGAGCCGTAAGTAACCAAGAAACCAATACCGAACAAATTGAGAAGAGCGAATGCGACACATGTCAGTACCTGGCATGCTGTGGCGGCTACTTCAAATGGCCGGAAAAGGAGTATGACTGTACGGGCGTGAAGTCACTCTTCGAAACGATCGAGAAAGCTTCGGCCGAATTGAAAAGCGATCTAAAGGCGTTTGCTGTTTCGCAAGGAGAAATGCCCGAATGATGCGCAATCACTTATCGGTAATCCTTCTTCCTACCAACAAATGCAATGTTGATTGCGATTACTGCTTCGAGGACAAGACGGACGACCGCATGTCCCTTGATCAGTTGTATGAAGTTACTTTCAAGATTTTTGACTTCATGGACGAAAGTGGCGTTGGTGCCCTTACCTTTCATTGGCAAGGCGGCGAGATCATGACAATGCCGCCAGAGTGGTTCGAGCAGGCAAACGAACGGATCAACGCGTTGGCCGCGGCCCGCGGAAAGCAGGTCAACCACGGTTTGCAGACGAATATGATCGGCTATGGCCCGCGCTGGGACAACGTAATTCGCGAGATGTTCGGAAACAGTGTTGGAACTTCGATGGATTTTCCGAATATCCACCGAAAGATGTTTCGCGGCGGCCCGGATGATTACACGCGGCTTTGGAAGCGCAATATCGTCGCTGCACGAGAAGCGGGGATCGGCATCGGCGTAATCGCAGTACTTAACAATGCCTCTTTAGAGATCGGTGCGGAACGATTCTATTCATATTTCGTTGACGAGTTGGGTATCGAAGACTTTCAAGTCAATACTCCTTTCCCAGGCGGGCTTCAGAATGATACGAAAGCCGGTCTGGAATTTGAGAACCTTGAGCTCGGAAAGTTCTTTAACGACCTCACAGACGTATGGGTGGAACGCGGTATGAACGCCGGTGTGAAACTCGGTCCGATCGACCAACTTGTCGAACACTTCTCCGGAGCTCCTAGCTGTCTGCCATGTATCTGGCAGGCGAATTGTGCAGACGAGTTTATTTCGATCGACGCCCGCGGGTTCGTTGCCCAGTGCGATTGCTGGGTAACGAGCTATCCGGAATATTTTTTCGGCAATATCTTTGAGAGCGATTCGCTTGCCGAACTGCTAAAGAACAGTCCTGCACGAAAAGAATTTCTGGATCGGCCCGCGGCGATAATCGATCAGGGCTGTATTGAGTGTGATTACCTTTCATTATGTCACGGCGGATGTCCGGTAAGGACATATACGTTTCGCAACACAATGCTGGAAAAGGACCCGTATTGCGAACTGTATAAGACGCTCTTTAGCCACACTGAAAGGGTGGCGGTCGGGATGTCCGGACAATCCGGCAGCAAAGGTCCCACAAGAATGATTGAACGGCATTCAGCCGACGAAAACATTCGCGGCGCTGCCGTGGTCTCTACCCAACTGGTTCAGATCGGCCGGCTGAAGCGGCCTGATGTGAAGACGACGGCCGTTTAGGATTTCAAACTCGAAACGCGGAATCTTGCAAGCGTTGTTCTGCGATCCAACACCCAAAGAAGTGTGACCTTGGACGCAGGATGTGTAAGCTTGATCAAAGGTGCAGGCGGTTAAGCAGGATGTTCACCGTTCTTGATTTCTCAAATTCGTCCAAGTGTGACGAAGATACTTAGTGGTATTCTGCTGAAGTCCGTAGTATGTCGGCCTCTCATCAGTTAATTGGGGCGTAAGTTCGAATCTTACCCTGGGAGTCAATTTTTAGGAGGCCCGGTCGATTCGACCGGGCTTTTGTAGTTTCCCGTACCTTTTTCAAGGTCATCCTGACCATCTTGGTGCGGTCATTATCTGGACCTGGTCAACGGTAAGAGAGCTAGGTAAAATGGCATTTTAGGAATATGCTTTCAAAGCCAAAGTGGAGGAAATATGCAACAGAAAACAGGAGATAGGATAATTCGAAAAGTACTCATATTCGCGATGCTGTTCGCTGGATTTGTATTTGCGGGTTCGAGCGCGGCATTTGCCCAAACGAAGTCAGTCGCCGGAGAATGGGACGCGGCAATGAACACTCCGGGAGGTGTTCGCAATTTTAAGATCGTTTTCATGGTGGATGGGGAAAAATTGACCGGTACGGTCAAGCGGTCCGCCGGCGACGTTCCGTTGGAAGGCACGATAAAGGGAAACGATCTTCAGTTCGCATATGTAGTCGTTTACGGCGGAAATGATCTGACCCTGTCAATGTCCGGAAAATTGGAGGGTGATAAGATCAACGGATTGGTCTTTTTCGGTGAATCAGGTCAATCAGACGGATGGAGTGCCAAACGTGCCGTCGAGCCTTAAGAACGATACGGAATTTGGTGGCCTTGCACGGGTCTTCCGGTCCAGATCAACGGTGGTAGGAAGCCATGGAAGAGGAGATCTGGAACATGCCGACGAAGAGACTTAACGTGGAAGCGATCATCGACAAGTTCAGGGCGGACGTATGGCTGGGAACAGGCAAGACCGCTCTGGAAGGATGCAAGGCCTTTCAGGTCTTCTACCAGACCTACTACTACCGGGCAATTTCCAGATCATGGTAAGAGAAAAGAAAGTCCTGAGCGGATCAAACACATATCTGCCTTATTTGGCGTGGTTCATTGCCCTCGTTGGAATGATCGGCAGCCTGTTCTTCAGCGATGTAATGGATCTGCCGCCGTGCGTCCTGTGCTGGTATCAACGGATAGCGATGTATCCGCTGGTCTTGATCCTCGGGATCGGCATCGTTCAACGCGACGCGCGTGCGAAAGCCTACGCATTGCCGTTCGGTATCATCGGCCTCGCCATCTCCTTCTATCACAACCTTCTCTATTACGGCCTGATCACGGAAGCCATTACGCCCTGCTCACAGGGCGTCCCCTGCACCGCGAGGCAGCTTGAACTGTTCGGCTTTATCTCGATCCCGCTGATGACGCTGGTGGCTTTTTCCGTTATCGTATTGAGCCTATTGATCTACAAACCAAAAAAAGAATTAACCAGATGAATAAGGAAACACTACTCTTAGGAATTATTGCTGCGCTGGTGATCGTTTTCGCGATCATCGGCGCGGACTATTACCG
This sequence comes from Acidobacteriota bacterium, assembly GCA_024640445.1. GTDB lineage: Bacteria > Acidobacteriota > Blastocatellia > Pyrinomonadales > Pyrinomonadaceae > Aridibacter. Next base: position 9,552 of record JAHEEZ010000093.1, read on the forward strand.
CGGTTCGGTCGAAACCGTGCCGGCTACGTCGGGCGGTAACAATGCTCTTGTCCGGTCCGACAGCCCGACCCTGGGTCCGGCGGACGCCCCCGTCACCATCGTCGAGTTCTATGACCCGGAGTGTGAATCGTGCAGCGCATTCCATTTTGCCATCAAGAAAGTGCTCAAAGACTATGACGGCAAGGTGCGTCTCGTCGCGCGGATAATGCCGCTCCATCCGAACTCGGTCCTGGCGGCGACATTCGTCGAACTTGCGGGCGAAAAGGGAAAGTACTGGGAGGCCCAGGAATTCGTTTTTCAAAAACAGCCGGAGTGGGGAACGGTACACGGGTCGCCGACAGTTGTTCAGCCGAACGCGCCTGCCTTGTTTGAGAAATACGCCGTGGACTTCGGTCTGGGCCTGGAAGACTTCAAAGCCGCGGTCAACGAAAATCGGTTTGCTGCAAAACTGGCGCGCGATCAGGCTGACGGACAAAGTCTCGGAGTCAGCAAGACCCCGACGATCTTCGTTAACGGCAAAATGCTGTTACGACTTTCCGAACCTGACCTGAGACAAATGGTAGAGCAGGAATTGAAGTAGCCGACCAGTCACTCGCGAATTCCAGGCCGAGCCGAATAAAACAAAAGTCAGTACTAAACCGTAAGACCTTCGTTCTCGAACAAGATCACTTGTTTCGTCAACAATGTCTGACGGGATATGTTTTTCTATTGTGGTAAATTGTTTGCTCTATGCTTAAAGAATCAATTTCGGATGTGTTTCTTAAATGCGGTGCCGGGTTTGTGCTCGCGATGGTTCTGACGTTGCTCTTCATTTCTCCGGTTCTCGCCCAGCAGGCGGATCCCGTCGTCGTCCAGCCCGGCGCGCCGGGACAGCCGAGCCGCAAGTTGGCTTCGAAGACCAACGCTGTACTGCCGCCGCGTTCACCGAAAGACGTGGAGTTTATGCAGGGCATGATCGTCCACCACGCGCAGGCGGTTGAGATGGTCGCGTTAATGAAGGCGCGGACTGACAACGAGGGACTTCTAAGACTCGGAGTGCGTATCAGCCAGTCGCAATCAGCGGAAATAGGATTTATGAAACGCTGGCTTCAGACCCGGGGAGAGAAGGTTTCCGGAATGATGGCCGGGATGGATCATTCAGATCACAAGATGAAAATGCCGGGAATGGATATGTCGGACGGCCAAATGGTGATGCCCGGCATGCTAACGCCAAAGCAGATGGAAGAACTTGCCGCGGCGAAGGGCGCAAGCTTCGATGAGCTGTTTTTGAAGGGAATGATCCAGCACCACACAGGTGCTTTGATAATGGTCAAGGACCTGTACGATTCTGCCGGCGCCGGTCAGGACGCCGAGTTGTTCAATTTCGCTACTGATGTCGACAGCGGACAGCGCGCGGAGATCAGGATCATGCAAAATATGTTGGGAGATAAGCTTCAGGAGAAGAATTAATAGATTATGTATCGTGTAAATATCGCCTCTATTCGTTTTGCCGCAATCTTACTTTTGTTGAGTTCCTTTCTGGTGGCTGGAACCTACGCCCAGAATCTGGAATCGGCTCCTCCGCTGCCGGAAGGAATGACCGGTTCAGACACAAATGACCCGAGGTCAAAACTGTCACCCGGCCTTTACGACGCCGCGGAGGTGTCGTTCGGAATGAATCATCTTAGTTTGCTCAAGAAGCCGAACGCGTTCCAACTCGGCTCCGACGATCCCGATAACCCGAGAGTGAAAGAAACGCTTGCGCAGCTCGGCGTTGGCGATGCTTCACAAATTCCGGCCGCGATCAGACTTGTCTTCGCTCAGCTTGCCTTTGGCAACTCCGACCTCGCGTTTCAGGGAAACCACCTGTTTATGGGGAATTTCTACGGGGTCAATATCTATGACATCTCCAATCCGGCACATGCGAAGCTACTGACCTCGATGGTGTGTCCGGGCGGACAAGGCGACGTTTCCGTCTACGGGAACCTTATGTTCATGTCAGTCGAGATGCCAAACGGCCGTCTTGATTGTGGGGCACAAGGATTTCCGGTGGAATCGGCTTCCGCCGCGCAGAAAGACCGCTTCCGCGGCGTCCGGATCTTCGATATCAGCGACATCAGCAATCCGAAGCAGGTCGGAGCGGTTCAAACCTGTCGCGGTTCGCACACACACACACTTGTCACCGATCCCAGAGACAAGGAGAACGTCTATATTTATGTTTCCGGAACATCTTTTGTGCGTCCGGGCGACGAGCTTGAAGGTTGTTCCGGCGGCGCGCCGGACAAGGATCCGAACACCGCTCTATTCCGAATCGATGTAATCAAGGTCCCTGTGAAAGCTCCGGACAAGGCGAAGATCGTGTCGAGCCCCAGGATCTTCAAGGATGAGAAGACAGGTGAAATTGCCGGACTTATGAACGCCGGAACACATTCCGACAATGGAATTACCGCGCCGTCCGCCACCGACCAGTGCCACGATATCACTGTCTATTCCGAGATCGGCCTTGCCCTCGGCGCATGTTCAGGAAACGGAATTCTTTTGGACGTCCGGGACCCTGGGAATCCGAAGCGTATTGATGCGGTAAATGATTCGAATTACGCGTACTGGCATTCGGCCGCGTTCTCGAACGACGGAAAGAAGGTCGTGTTCACAGACGAGTGGGGCGGAGGCCTGGGGGCGCGGTGCCGCGCAAACGATCCCAACAAATGGGGCGCCAACGCGGTATTTCGCCTGAATAACAACAAGCTTGAGTTTGTGAACTATTACAAGATGCCGGCGGCTCAAGGCGACAGCGAGAACTGCGTTGCGCACAACGGTTCGCTTGTTCCCGTTCCGGGTCGCGATATCAAGGTGCAGGCCTGGTATCAGGGCGGTATCTCGGTGATGGATTTCACAGATGTCGAGCATCCGTTCGAGATGGCGTATTTCGATCGCGGTCCGATCGATCCGGAGGTACTTCTTCTGGGCGGTTTCTGGTCAGCCTACTGGTACAACGGATACATATACGGCTCGGAGATCGCACGCGG
>JAHEEZ010000331.1 GCA_024640445.1 Acidobacteriota bacterium
TAAGGAACTCGCCGAAGGTCGTGATCGGATCGATCTTCGCATCCTGCTGACGCTCTTCGTCCGGCCTGTAGAGCTTTTCGTCATCCGAAAGGGAGTGCGAATAAGGCCGTATCACCTTTGCATGGATCAGCGCGGCGCCCCTTCGCTCGCGGCAATGCGCCACCGCCCGTTCAAAAGCCCCGTAGGATTCCAGCGGATCCGTTCCGTCGATCTTCTGAATGAATAAATTCGGGAACCCGATTAGAAGATCGGAAACGCTTCCGCCTGCCGTCTGAACCTCCACGGGTACCGAGATGGCATAGCCGTTGTCTTCGACGACGAAAATGACCGGGAGCTTCAGGTTGCACGCTGTGTTGAGCGCTTCCCAGAACTCGCCTTCGGAAGACGTTCCGTCGCCAATGGAAACATAGACGACCTCGTCACCCTTAAAGCCTTTTACCTTATCCTGCAGTTCTTCAACGAGAGACGCCCTGTAAGAAGCCTCGGCGGCGCCGACTGCCTGTAGAAGTTGTGTACCGGTCGGCGAGGACTGCGAGGGAACATTAAGGGGTACTGATCCCCAGTGCGAGGGCATCTGTCGTCCGTGCGAGTTTGGATCCGCTTCGGCTCCGACCGCCGAAAGCAGCATCTCCTTCGGCGTCATTCCTAGTTGAAGCATCAGCGCGCGGTCGCGGTAATAAGGATAGAACCAGTCATAGCCCGCTTTCATCGCAAGACCCGCCGCGGTCAGCACGGCTTCGTGGCCGGCGCCCGAGATCTGGAAAAAGATCTTGTTCTGGCCCTTAAGCTGGATCTCCTTGTCGTCAACGCGCCTCGACGTGTACATCGTGCGGTAAATGCCGATAAGGGTCTTCTCATCGAGTCCGCAGTACTTGTTCGCGGAGCCCTTTGAGACACTCTTCGAGTTATTACCCGGTCTTGTGCTCTTTTTTGAGCCGGAGGCATTTTCGCCCGTTTTCGAGGCGGAGGACCTGGCGGTCCTTGCCGATCCGACAGCTTTTGTAGTTTCTGATCCTGAAGCTTTCTTACCTGCTGCGGCCATCGTCAATAATTCCCTTAAGATATGATTTTCTGATAATTAGCAAACTATTAAAATATCAAAGTTGCCCGCAACGGGCAATTTTGCGTGCTTCCGGCGGCGCCGGAGCGGATCGTAAATCGTGAGTCGTGAATAGTGAATGGAAGGCAATTGCAAGAGCCTGGTCACACTTGGGTTCTCCGACCTGCTACTCATTTAACCGTCTGTTTTCATTCACGATTCACCACTCACCACTCACCATTCACTTGCGAAGCCTACTGCTTCCTGAACACCCAGCCTTCCGGATCGACCGAGAACTCCGCCGAATCGGGTACGGCCAATTCCGCGGAGCCGTTCTTCATCTCGACCCTGGACGTTTTGCCGTTCACCGACACATCGACGGGCATTCTGAAGGGAAGTCCGCCGGGCGTTTTCCACGACAGCTTAAGCTTCGATCCCGAGCGGTCGGCGACCAGTTCCGGCAGTTCGGGCTGTCTCAGATAAACTTCGAAGAACCAGTCGAGGTCCATTCCTGATTCCTGTTCCGCGATGTATAGAAAATCGTCCGTCGTCGCGAACCGCACCTGAGAACCGTCCGTCTTCGATTCCATTTCTTTGGTCGGATAAGCCATTCTTCGAAGCGCCCTGAAGAAGGCTTCGTCTCCGATCAGGTAGCGGAGCGAGTGAAGCACGACCGCGCCTTTTCCGTAAATGTCACCGTCGCCTTTCGTGTAATCCGGCGCCTGCATGTATATCTCGAAAGTGATCTTCGCGTCCCGCGGAGCGACGGGTTGTTTGTTTCTGGTGCCGCGCATACGGCCCTGCATCGACTTCATATAGGCTTCTTTGCCGGCGACCTTTTCTACATAAAGCGAATCCATGAACGACTGAAAGCCCTCGTGGATCCACATATCGCGCCAGTCCCAGCAAGTAACGAGGTTCGCCCACCATTCGTGGCCGAACTCGTGAAGCATCAGCCAGTCGAAGCCCATCTCGTTGTACTCGAACTTGTTTCCGTAGGCGATTATGGTCGAGTGCTCCATTCCCAGATGAGAGGTCTCCGCGATGCCCAGTTTTTCGGTTCTGAACGGGTAGGGGCCAAGATATTGTTCGTAAAAAGCTAGGTACTTCTTGGTCTCGTCGATCAGACTCTGGGCTTTCTCTTTGCTCTCCGGCAGCGCGTAAAAGATTATCGGGATCGTTTCGCCGCCCACGCTCTTGTAGGTGTCCTCGACCGGCTGGTACGGAGCTATGTTCAAAACTATCTCGTAATTGCTTATCGGCGTGGACATCAGCCAGTTATAGGTGAGAGTTCCGTCGAGGTTCGAGACTATCTCCTGCAGTCTGCCGATCGAAGCCACGTAGAGGTTACCGGGAACGGTGATGTGAAGCGCCACACTGTCGGGTTTGTCCGAAGGATAGTCCTTTACGGGGATCCAGCAGTCCGCTCCGTCATTCTGACAGGCGTTTGAGATCCAGTCAGACCCATCCGCCGTCTTTTCCCATATGAATCCGCCGACCCAGGGCGGTCTCGGGGCTACCCTGGGCTTGCCCGAGTACGTTATCGCTACGCGCACGGTCTCTCCGGCCTGGACCGTCATCGGGAACTTGATCCAGATCTTCCCCTCACGCCTTTCGAACTTCAGCCTGTTGTCGTCACGGCCCGTGAACGAAGCCGTCACTTCCGACACGGTTAGAGGCGTGTCCAGATCGACGACAAACCAGTCGACCGGGGACGTTATCTCCGCGGTGATGATCGTCGTTCCGGAAATGCTCTTGGCGGCGGGATCGATCTTCGCGGTGATGTCATAGACCTTTACGTCATATGCTTCCTGCTCGTACGGAACCACCCCTCCGGAACCGGTAGGCTTGGAGCCGAGGTCCCTCTGGGCAGTGATGGGTACTGCTGCAAGTAGGGCGAGGAGAAACGGGAATACAACTCGTGAGATGTTCTTCATATGCTTCTGGCTGGGGGAACAAATTGGATCTTTTCGGTAAATTTATCACAGAACTGGCAAATGACGGACGCCTCTGGAATAATTCAACGTTTGCAGCGCATACTGTGATCGCGAACGTGCAAACGGGCAATTGTTATGAAGAAGTTCCTTTCGGGCAAGCTATTTTACATCTTCCTCCTGATCGCAATTCCGACTGCGGTCTATTTCGCCAACGTGGAAGTTCAAAGCTATCTTGGGCGGCAAGCGCTTACGGCCACCGGCCTTAATCCTGAGTCTCTTGCGAATGCGGTGTCGCGAGCCAAAGCCGAGAACAGACTGGTTCTTGTAGACGTGTCGGCGATCTGGTGCTCGAACTGCAGGAGGCTGGACAGGGAGGTCTTCTCAGACGAAGGCGTTAAGGCGGCGATCGCGGACGGCTTTGTATTCTCAAGACTCGAATACGAATCGGATGAGGGGCAGAAATTCCTTTCCGAACGGGAGGCCGGCGGATTTCCGACATTGTGGTTGCTTGACGGAGAAGGCAAAACGATCAAGCGGCTGAGGGTCACCTATGATCCGGTTGAGTTTGTTGCCG
>JAHEEZ010000094.1 GCA_024640445.1 Acidobacteriota bacterium
CAGGGATCGAACCTCTATACGTCCGTGCCAATCTCATTTGGTCAGGCGGCTCTAGGGGCCGAGATCGATGTCAGAACGCTAGACGGCTCTCAGGCGCTCAAGATCCCGGCAGGAACTCAGACTGGTACCGTCTTCAGGATGAAAGGCGAGGGGATGCCGGCGCTTGGAGGCCGTGGAAAAGGCGACCTGTTCGTTGCGGTCTCGCTTGTGACTCCAAAATCACTGACGAAAGAACAGAAGAAGCTTCTTGAGAAGCTCTCCGAGATAGAAGACACTGATTTTGAAGACGAAGGTTTTATCGACAAAGTAAGGAACATTTTCAGTTGATCCTTATCTTCGTAGTGGAGAGAGGCCGCCGGGTTACTGGCGGCCTTTCTTGTTTTGGCTTAGTTGCCTATGAGCGTGACTGGTTTCTTTGCCTTCAGGATCTGAGTTAGAATCGTCGCGGTCCGCGTGTTCCGGAAGACTGAATCATTCTTATGGCTAAGAAACTGCCCCTTGCGATCTTTCTTCTTGCGATCTTTTCGCTTCCCTTTGCGAATCTGCCTCTGATCTCATTCCCCAACAGTTACCTTCAGTTAACAGATTTGTTTGTTCTTCTCGCTGCGATTGGGCTCTTGGTGAGCGCGATGCTCGGCGGCCGAAGCATTCGCCCCGGCAGGATATACTCTTTGATCTCCCTCTATATCCTTGCTGTAAGCGTTTCCGCCTTCTTCAGCGTTGACCCGGCGCGAAGCGCGGTAAAACTTCTCGGTATCACCTATTTGGGCTGCGTGGCCTTCCTTACTTATAATCTGGTGCCAGGCCTAAAGGATGCGAGGGCGGTCGTCCTCGCCTGGCTTGCGGCGTCGGCGGTCGCCTCCGCGTATGCCGTCTTGGTCCTCGTATTCTTCTACCTCGACCGTACCAACCCGTTCGTTTCCTTCGGCCTATTTCATTACGGGACATTGCCGGTCGGTAACTATCCTCGAATCCAGTCCACGTTCGCTAACGCGAATATGTTCTGTCACTACCTGAGTATTTCCTGGATGCTTCTGTTGGCTGCCCGCCGCCTGATGTGGATCACCCAATCTCTGTTTTACGTTCTCGGGGCATTATTTCTCGTTGCGGCGGCATTAACGCTTTCACCCGGGATCGGTGCGCTGTTTCTAGGGACGGGTATCTGGTTCTACGCTAGTGATGGCAGCCGATCGGCATCTTTCCGAAAAACGGTCCTGGTTCTGGGGGTCGCGGCGTCGGCGTTATTCGTCTTCGCGACGATGGTAAAGGTCGGTCAAGATCTGCAAATCTCGAACCAGCCTTCAGCGAGGGTACTGACGTGGTCATCGGCGGCTGAGACGTTTCTTGCAAATCCCGTAACTGGAAGGGGAGTTGGGACCAACGCAGCTGATGTCCGGTATGAACGCCAGCATCTGACGGACGCGCACAACCTCTATCTCAACGTGGCCGCGGAATCGGGCGTGCCGGCAATTGCGTTTATCCTTTTGTTCGCCGGCTGGCTGCTTTTGAGAATTCGCCGCCGTTTTGATGATCCTCAATTTGGCCCACTGGCATTGGCCGCGGCAATCGGCTTCGCCATCGCGTTTTTCTACCAGGGGATGACCGGTTCGTTCGAAGACGCAAGACACCTATGGGTGCTTGCCGGATTTGCGGCAGGAATTTCGGAAGAAAGAACGACGGATCCGGACTCACAGGATCTCAGTTCCGGTGCAGTCGCAGGATCATACGCGAATGAAGGATGACCGGACCATGTGCCGGAAGAAAAGCGGCAGCGAACACCGAATGCCGCCTCAGGAATTGGAAGTTTTACGAGAGTTTTCGCCTTACAGCTTCGCTGACCGCCTTGCCGTCGACGGTCTTGCCGGAAAGCGAGGCGAGCGCGTTCTTCATCACTGCCCCCATATCCTTCATCGATGATGCGCCGGTTTCTTTGACCGCTCCGGCGACCGCATTTTCAATCTCTTCTTCCGTCGCTGACACCGGGAGATAGGCTTCGATCACCGCAATCTCTTCGATCTCCTTTTGAGCAAGTTCGGCGCGGCCGGCACTGGTGTATTGCTCGGCAGAATCCCTTCGCTGTTTCACGAGTGTATTGAGTACTTTCATAACCTCATCGTCAGAAAGGTCCTCGCCGGTCTCGATCTTCTTGTTCATCAGCGTCGCCTTCGCCATGCGAAGGGTTGAAAGCCGTGCAGCGTCTTTTTGTTTCATCGCCGTCTTCATGTCGTCGACGATCTTTGTCATTAAGCTCATAATTCTCACTGCCGCGAAATTGAACTATCGGCCCTAATCATTCACAATCTTCAATCGTGTTTAGGGTGCACCGTCCCACGCGGCAAGGGTAAATCATAAATGGTGAGAGGCGATAGTTCAATTTGGCGGGCCGGGTGGCACTTCGGATTGGTTGCGGGGCTCTTTCTCGCAGTGTTTTCCGCATATCCGCAGCTGAAGCTCCTTTACAATGAAGGTGGCGAGTGGAACGGGCATTACGCTTACAACGATATCGACGAGGTGGCTTACGCCTCTTATCTGAAAGCGCTTATCGACGGCAGGCCGCGCAGGAACGATCCTTATACGGGGCGCGACGATACTCCCGGGAAACCCCAGCCTGAATCATTGTTTTCCGTCCAGTTCGCCGCACCATACGCCGTTGCAGTTCCTGCGAGAGCCCTTGGTATTTCTGCGCCAACTGCTATGACGGCGGCGGGTATCATCGCCGCGTTTCTTTCGGCGTTTCTTTGTTTTCTGCTGATTCGCGAAATTACCGGAAGTCGCTGGGCCGGACTCGCCGGTTCGCTCATAGTCCTTTGCGGCGGAGCGCTTGCGGCCGGTGAAGGCGCGATAGGCGAGATACTCGGGACCGGGTTCTCTTATCCTTACTTTCCGTTTCTGAGAAGGTACGTGCCTGCGGTCCCGTTCCCGGCGTTCATTGGCCTGTTGCTCTGTGTCCTTTATCTTCTACGGACAAAGGCGCCCGGAAGACGCGCCGTTTATTGTGCTGCAGCCGCCGGAGCTTTTTCGTTTCTGGTCTTTTCGTATTTCTACATATGGACCACGGCCGCGGCATGGCTTGCCTGTCTGGGTTTGGTCTGGATCGTCTTCAGGCCCGAAGGCTGGAGGCGGGACGTTCTGGGGCTCGTAATTCTTGGCGTGTCCTGCATCATTCCACTGGCCGCGTACGCGATGATGCTGGCGGGCAGGGCAGAGTCGCTTGACCAGGTTCAGTTGCTCGTTCATACGAGGTCTCCGGATCTTTGGCGTTTTCCGATCTATATAAGTTTTGCGTCACTCGTCATATATCTCGCGGGAGTGGCGGCACGCAGGATCGAGCCGCGCCGGACCGCTTCGCTTTTCACGCTCTCGCTTTGCGTTGTACCCATTGTCCTGTTCAATCAGCAGATCGTCACCGGTCGTTCGCTTCAGCCGATACATTATCAGGTATTCATAGGCAATTACGTCGCGGCTCTCGCTCTGGTACTGACCGGTTTTCTGTTTTTTGGCCGGTCCGGGGTGCAGACGGGTTACCTGCGAAAGGCTGTCTGCGCAAGTCTCGCTACGATAGCGGCAGTATGGGGATTCATAGAATGCCACTATACGGTCAGGGTGCTCGACGAGGCGAACCTGATCCGTGACAGACAAGTGCCGGCAGCGGAGAGACTTGTTGAGTACGGAAAGAAGACGCCGGACCCGCATCGCACCACGATCTTTTCGATTTCAAATCTTCATGCCGACGATTCGCCCACCCTGGCTCCACAGTCCGTGCTTTGGTCGCGTCATCAACACGTTTTCGCGGGGCTGACTTGGCAGGAGAGCAAAGAAAGGTACTATCGGTATCTTTACTATCAGTCTCTCGATCAGAATTGGCTGAAAAACAGGCTTCGGAATGGGGACTTCGTATCGATGATCGCTCTATTCGGCTGGGGCAGGCACTCGGATCGCCTCAGTTCCCAGGCGAAACCGCTGACGGAAACCGAAATAGCCGAAGAAGCTGCCAGGTATGGTGAGTTTATCGAGGGGTTTGGCAAGGAAGACGCGGCTGATCCGCTGCTTTCATATGCCGTTATTCCAGATGGTTGGGATCCGGACCTGACGAATCTGAGAAGGTGGTATGCGCTGGAAGAAATGGAACGGGCAGGCGGACTGGCCATTTACAAACTGAGCCTTCTGGATACCCGATGAAAAAGAGATAGGCCGCCCCTGAGAGGGACGGCCTCAATCGTATTACCAAATATATTATTACTACTACCTAAGCTGCAAGAAGATCGTTCGACACTTCTGCAAAAACCCTGCGCCCGTTGAGCGCGTCGTCGATAATCTCCCTTACTGCGGAAGCATCAGGATTAACGTCCATACGGGCGCATGCCCTCAGGTGCCTGATGATGCCTTCCGATGCAATTTCCAGAGCCTCGCCTGTCAGCTTAGAAAATCGGCGGGCCTGAATGTGATCTATCTGCAGGATGCGTTCCTGCAGTGTCATTGGTTTAGCTGCTGCTGCCACGTTTGTCATCTCCTTCCTTTAGCTTGAAACTACCCTTGCTCTTAACCGAGCCGAAGTTTGTGAAATTTATCTCAAAGTCCGGCAGTCCGAAAAATCAGTGATCTTATGAATTTGATTTTCAATGACTTTCTAGAGGTGTTCGACGGAAAATCGATTTGAAAAGATGCTAGAAAGTAACGCTTTTGTAACGCACTGTCTTTCAGAAAGCCAAATACTATCAAATAGGATTTGGTTTGTCACGATTTTTTTTGGCGGCCATTACAAGTGCTTGCGGAACTCGTTGGAATCAATAAAAACGGCCGATAAACCCATGGGCGTACCGGCCGTTTTGCGAACTTGAAAGCAATCGAATCTAGCTGATGGAGTCTTTCATCGCCTTGCCTACCCTGAATTTCACAGTGGTCTTGGCAGGGATCTTGATCGGCTGGCCAGTCGCCGGATTACGACCCTCGCGGGCTTTACGGTGAGCCTTCACAAGCTTGCCGAATCCCGGGATCGTGAACTCGCCATTCTTCTTAACCTCGCTGGTTGCGAGATCCGACATTGCGCTAAAAAAGTCCTTTGTTTGGGCTTTGGTCATTCCAGTCTTGTCTGCCAAAGCACCGACGATTTCGGTTTGAGTCATTCGAGCCATAATTTCTTCTAACCTCCAGTTGTTTACAGTGAATATCTAAAAACGTATCTAACAGAGCTCACCCGCCTGGGGCGGGGAAAAATCGAGAGCTACATGGAATTCCAGTGCGGACGCACGAACTGGTCGGGGCGGCAAGATTCGAACTTGCGACCTCACGGTCCCAAACCGTGCGCACTGCCTGGCTGTGCTACGCCCCGGTTCGGTGTTGTTTCATTTGAGAAACACCATCAAGCATCGGATTTTACAGGCGAATACTGCATTGGTCAAGTTACTTCGCATCATAGACGCCCCAAAAAATAGATTATTTGCCGCAAAGCCACTGACCTGTGACTGATCTTATTCTTGATTTCGGGCGTGAGTTGTCCCAGAGTTTGCGAAAAACCGTCCGGCACAAAGATCGGATCGTAACCGAAACCATTGATACCAAATGCTTTACGCGTGACGGTGCCCCAGAGCGCTCCGTTGGCCGAAAAGAGGATCTTGCCTGAGGGCTCTGCGATGGCCATTTCACACACGAAACAAGCACGCCTTTCATTTCCATCGGCATTTTCAAGCTTTTTGAGCAATTTCGCTGTGTTTTCTGCGTCCGAAGCTCCTTCGCCCGCAAATCTTGCCGAATATATTCCGGGCGCCCCGCCCAACGAGGGAACCTCAAGCCCGGAATCGTCGGCAAGAACCTTGCTCTCGGTCAGTTCCGCATATGCCTTCGCTTTGATCGCAGCATTCTCCGCAAATGTTGAACCCGTTTCGTCCACTTCCGGAAGGTGGTCAAAGTCCGAGAGAGATTTCAACTCCACGGAAATCCCAGCCAGCATTTCTTTGATCTCGAGCACCTTTCCCTGATTGCCGGTTGCTATTACAAGTCTATTCATCCGTCTGTCCGAATGGCATTCTCTGCCCAAGAAAAAGTTGCCAAATACAGTGTTTTCAATGTATAAGAGTAATGGTGGCCCTCCCGCTTCCATCCCGTTATTCCCGCAGATCACACTCAAGAGAGGCACCGATAGATTTGAACACTGTTCCATCCCCAAAACAAACATCTCGCTTTGGTTTCGATTCTGTTTCCGATGACACTGGCGGGGCAAAGTCGAGCGACGACGTATTCACGGAACTCGGTTTGTGGCTTGGAGGCTTGGTTAGCTTTCTCGATCCCGCTAACAGACTTGTCGATGAACATGATAAGGGGGGAATTGATCGAACCAAAGAATTCAGGATCGTCCTCGCCGCGCTGAAGAAGTCCGCGAAGATGGCATTTGAGGTCGAAGGGTCCCTGCGAAACTCGGAGTCGGGTGAGAATGTTCTTAACGCGACTGAGGCGGCGGATCTTTCGGGTTCGCTTCGAGAACAGGTCATTCTTGGTGAAAGCCATTTGGCCTCCGGACGGATCGATCTTTCTTTGTGGAGCACTTGGACCCGGAGCCTTAGAAGCAGACTGTCTGTCGAGCCTGTTGAACGGCTTATTTCAGCAGCCGAATCTGTCGTGTCGGAGGATATGCCGGAGGCCGTAGCCCGCTTGCTTGGTTCCGGTGGACTTCCCAAAAAATGGGATACGGATCTGAAGCTCGTGATCCCCAGGATCGCCACGGTGATGGGCTACCTGCGGATAGTCCGTCTGATGCTGGATCTCGATGCTCCTCTCAAGACCAGCATACTGATGTTCGCAAAGGTAGATGACCTGATGCGCCAGTTGACCATGTTCATTAACAATCGTCTGCAAAGGTTCGCGGACGACACGGACGCGCTTTTCGGCTCGCTCGACGCGGCGGCGTACACGGCGTCGATAGAACTGCGAAAAGTCCATTCAAATGAATTAAAGGGCCTCGTTGACATACGACCCACACCCTTGGTCTACGCAAGGATCGAAACGGCGTATTCGCTTCTTAACGACAGCCTGCAAATGACTCTGGTCAATTTTGTCCAACTCGTCGATCATGCCGTCGAGCCGACCGATGTTTTCCCGAATCTCCTTACAAAAGAGCAGCAGTCGATACAACTCAGGGAGAACATGTGGCACCTTTTGCAGACCGTCCAAAAAGCGGAACAGGACCCCGACAGCTGTCCTTCAGAAGCGATCAGAAGGGAATTGACCGATTTTCGAGACAAGAATCTCTACTTCCTTTTCTATAAGGACATGGAAACCGTTGACAGATTTATTGAAGAGGTGCTGATCACTGGCGAAAAGAAGGACCTTGTGCCGATCCTTCACAGGTTCGGGGCCTATCTTGAAACGCTTCTTGGACAGGTTAACATGAGGGTCGTGCTTGCGAACCACCCGTTCGAGCAGCTTGAACGCCAGGCTCATGAATTGATGATCTGACGGTCTTCGGTCACTGAGAACGCAGTGTTGACAAGGGTCTTCTGAATAGAACATCGAAACTGACCAGGGTTCCGACCATCATCACGACGAGTGCTGTCACCAATACACCGGCTGCCATCGTCCCGGCTGCCGATTCCCATTCGATATCAAAAACGAAGATCGACACCGCATACGAGAGGGCCGTAGCAAAGCCGGCTCCAATGATCCCGGCTACGAGTCCCAGTAATCCGTACTCGGCGAGGAGGATCAGAATCAGAGTCTTCCTGTTTGCGCCCAGCGTTTTGAGTATCGCATTCTCGTAGACCCGCTGTGATTTCGTCAGCGCCACCGAGCCGATCAGGATAAGGATCCCGCTTAGCATGACGAAACTCCCGACGAATGAGATCGCAAGTACGAAATTGTTGATCAGTTTCTGGATAAGCTGAGCTATATCCAGAACATCGAAGATCTGAACGTTCGGATAATCGTCAAGCACCAAATTCTTAAGGTGGACGCGATCGATCTCCGGCATCTTCTTCAGCATTGTCACTACAAACGACTGCGGCGCTTTTTCAAGCGCTCCGGGTCTGAATACGAAAACAAAAGCCGTTCTCGAATTGCTGAAATCGATCTTCCGAAGGTTCTCCACCTGTGCCGTGATCTTTCTTCCCGAAATCTCGAACGTAATGTAATCGCCGACCCGAAAGTCCATCCGCTCTGCAAAGTCGTCGCTGACCGATACTTGCGGGATCGATGGATCCGCCCCGTCAGCCCACCATTTGCCGGCTGTTATGGACTCATTCTCATCAAGTTTCGGACGGTAGGTCACCGCGAATTCACGGCCGATCTGGCCCTGGCGCTCGCGTACCTCTCGCTCCGCGAAGTTGAAAGGCTTGCCGTTCACAAGTACGATCCGCGCTCGCACCGTAGGTATCTTTTCCGGTTGCTCGCCGGTCTTCTCCCGCAGAAATTTTGTGAATTCGTTGATCTGGCTCTTTTGTATGTCTATGAAGAACAGGCTCGGGAAGCTCTCATTGCGTGAGAAATCAAACACCCTGAGAAGGTTCACCTGGAGGGATTGCACGGCAAGGATCACGAAAGCACCAAGGCCGACCGCCAGCAGGATCACCCTTGTCTGATTTCCGGGCCTGTAAAGAGAGTTGATCGCCTGGCGGAAAAAGAACCAACCGCCGCCCCCGGCTTTCTTGAGAAGATAGATGAGAAGCGCGGAGGTGCCATAAAGGACGGCCGAGGTGACGCCTAGTCCTCCGAGGAACACCGCGCCGACCTTAAAAGATCCGGCCTGCCAGGCTGCGATGGCGACAAGTCCAACAAGTGAAATAAGTCCTATCACCCATTTGGTCCTGTCGATCCTCCCGGTTTTCTCACCGGTATCGTCGTGTAGCAGCAGACGCGGCTTGATTGTCCTTATTTGAAGCAACGGCAGCGCCGAGAACAAGAGCGATACGAGAAGACCCAGGGCTATGCCCTGAACGGCTGTTCCGAGAGGCACGGTGTAGGCCATCGTCCGCGGCAAACTTTCCGCGAATCTCAGTCCGATCGCCCAGACGCTCAGTTGCGCAAGCACAACACCGAACAGGCTCCCGATCAGACCGAGTGTCATTATTTGAAGCAGATAGACGGAAATCACCCTCGTACCGCCCGCCCCCAGGCACTTCAGTATCGCTACTGAACGCCTCTTTTGATCGATGAACGCCCTCGCGACATTCCAGACTCCTACGCCTCCCAACACAAGTATCAGCAAGCCGGTGAGGGAAAGGTAGTTCTCGGTTCTTTCGAACTGCTCACCCATGTCCTGCTGAGTTTCCTTATAGAACTGGACAGTGAGAGTCGTTCCCTTAAGAGCCTCCCTCAGCTTTCTGACGAGTTCTGTAGGATCCGAGGAAGTGCGGTAGAGAATTCGCCTGCGGACGCGTCCCGTATTGACAGTGATTCCCGCAGCGTCAAATGCCTTCAGGTCGACGAAAACCCTTGAGCCGATAGACAGGCCTGAAGTTCTTCCCGGTTCTTCGTCGAATGTCCCGCGGATCTCGAATGCGGCCTCGCCGACCCTCAGTTTGTCTCCGATCTTTACCTTGAGCTTTTCAAGGACTTCCTGACTTACTACGGCACCGCTGTTTTCGACAAGAGAATGGCGAAAAGGTGTCCCGTCTGCCAGCTGAAAATTGCCGACGAGAGGGAAACCCGGGCCGATCCCTTTGAGGCCTACAAGAGTTAGAGCCTGATTCTTACGGTCTGCGGGGCGGGCCGCGATCGCCATTTCAATGGTCTCGTCCCTTGCTTCGACGATGCCGGCATCTCCGACGATCGACTCGATCCTGGAGAGGTCGTCCGGCGAAAACGGATTGGTTGAAATTACGACGAAGTCGGCAGTCACCAATTCGCGGGCGTCGCCTCCAACCGCAAGGCTCAGATTCTGGGTGAGCGCACGGAGCGCGACGACCGAGCCAACACCGATCGCGATGCACAGGAAAAAGAAAAGGAGGCGCTTCCAGGACGAGCGTATTTCCCTGATCGTTAGATTGAGGACGAACTTCATTTCTTAAGATCTCTGTTCGGAGGAGTTCGACGGTGCGGGCAACGTGTCCGGACTCTCGTCTCCAACGACGCGTCCGTCTCTAAGCTTGATCCTTCGTTCGGCCTTGGCGGCGAGAGAGGCATCGTGTGTAACAAGGACCAGCGTGATCCCGTGTTCCTTGTGAAGCCCGGTCATGAGATCGAAGATATGACTCCCGTTCTTTGAATCCAGGTTTCCCGTAGGCTCGTCGGCAAGAAGAATTTTCGGCTGGTTGGCGAAAGCGCGCGCGATCGCGATCCTCTGCTGCTCTCCTCCCGAGAGTTCAGACGGATAATGATGTCCCCGCTTCGTCAGCTCAACATCTTCAAGCAACTTTTCCGCGCGCTCGCGGGCGTCCTTTAAGCCGAGTATTTCCATCGGGATCAACACGTTCTCGAATGCGGTAAGGGACGGAATGAGATGAAACGACTGGAACACGAACCCTATCTTCTTGCTGCGGGTCTCCGCCAATTCGTCCTCGTTCATTTCGGTGATGTCCTCGTTGTCAACGATGATGCTCCCGGATGTCGGCGCGTCGAGCCCGGCAACGAGACCGAGCAGCGTTGATTTTCCGCTTCCTGATGCACCGGTCACTGCAACGAACTGGCCGCCGGGTATATCCAACGTCACATCGTCAAGGATGGTAAGGTCTTCGGCACCCGACCGCACCACTTTTGTTACATTTTGAAGGCTGATCATGTTTTGAAACACCAATGCTATCGGTTGGTATAACGGACACCGGCGCGTCAGGGTTTCCCGCCCCGCTCTTCGAGTGATCCCTTCAAACCGTGCCAGCGGTTTTACCAAAGTCCGCAACTGAAACTACAATCGGGAACGAGCAGTAATAGTAACGTGCCGGTATTGCCCGAACAAGTCACACCGGCCTGCATCCAAATTCTGAAATGATTCGAAGAAATAACAAGTTGAAGTCATTAGCGACATATAAGCGGATTGTCTTGTCAGCATTGTTTCTTGCACTTGTGATGGCGTCGGGCTGCGGCGTGTCGTCTGTCGGGAAAGATGTCATAAACGACAGGGCGTTGGCCGCGCCTCCGGTGATCGAAAGCGGCAGGCCGAAGATCATCGCGTTCGGCGACAGCCTGACTGCGGGTTTTGGATTGACCGAGAAGGAATCGTACCCGTACCTGCTGCAAGAGAAACTTAAGAAGGACGGGTTCAATTACGAAGTCATAAACGCCGGCGTCTCCGGGGACACTAGTTTGGGAGGACTGGAACGTGTCGATTGGGTCCTTGAACAGGAGAACGTCAGGATCATGATCCTGGAGCTCGGGGCCAACGATCTTCTCAGGAACGTTCCTGTCAGCGAAATGAAGAAGAACCTCGACCGGATCCTCGCAAAGGCTAAGGAGAAGAACGTGGACGTGCTGTTTTGCGGGATGGTGGCGCCGCCTTCCGTAGGACAAGGTTATCAGAGGGATTTTGGCAAAGCGTACTCAGACCTTGCCGACAAATACGACGTCAGGTTCCTTCCGTTCATTCTTGAGAATGTAGCGCTCCAAAAGGATCTGAATCAGGCTGACGGCATCCATCCGAACGCCGAGGGCGAGAAAATTATGACAGAGAATGTTTACCGGGAACTAAAGCCTATGCTCAAGCGCGAGTAAACATTGATTGTCAAGCAAGAACGAACAAGGGAAGGGAAAATGAATCTAGATGGAAAGACGGCGCTCATAGTAGGTGCCGGAAGGGGTATCGGAAGACGAACTGCGGAACTGTTTTCATTAGCGGGAGCAAATGTCGTCATCAGTTCCAGGAATGAACTTGAGCTTTTGGAATTGGAATTCAAGCTCAGAAACGGTGGAAACGGAGAGGTAACTGCTTTGGCGGCCGACGCTGCGGAAGCGACGGACGTATCTTCACTTGTTGAGCAGACGGTCGATAAATTTGGCTCGATCGACTATCTTGTCGTCACAGCCGGGGCAGGGATTTTGGGGCCGTTCGAAGAGTTGACGGTCGAAGACCTCGACGAGTCATTCAAGGCCAATACCCGTTCGGTCTTCAACGTGCTAAAAGCCGTTCTTCCGGTAATGAAAGAACAGAGATCAGGCAGAGTTATCGCAGTACCCGGGATCCTAGGAAAAGCTCCGATGATGAATGCCGCCGTCTACTGCGCCGCAAAGTACGCTCTGACCGGAATGATCAAATGCCTTAAGGACGAATACCGGAGGTTCGGAATACGCTTTTCGCTGATGCACTTCGGAGGTGTGGATTCAACTTTTTGGGACAATGTGTCAATGAAAGTTGACCGGAGCAAGATGCTGAGCGTAAACGCTGCGGCTCAAGCTGTCTTCTTTGCGGCTACTCAGGAAGGCGAAGGGGTGATGTCCGAAGTCGTGCTGCTTCCTGAATCTCATCAGCTGGTTTGAGCGAGTTTCTCGGATAGATATGGATCTTAATATTCGCGAGGCGAACATCAGAGACGCCGTTTTGGTTTCTGCCCTGGCTGCGGCGACGTTCTATGAGGCTTACGTCGAGTTCGACGAACCGCAGGATCTCGCAGAGTACG
>JAHEEZ010000332.1 GCA_024640445.1 Acidobacteriota bacterium
TCGTCAAATACTCCGTCCGAGTACCGCACCGATCCCATCAGGCCTTCCTTGGCGATTCCCGGAATTGCCGCAACCGTTGCTTCCTTCGTTTTCAGCACCGTACCGCTGAACGACTTTCCGGACGCAAGCAGGTCATAGATCTTCAGCCCGGCGTAATAGAAAAGCTTTCTGAAACGGCTGTAACAAGGAATGACAAAAGCCTGCTCCTTTACGAAAGCGGGTGCGATCTTTCGAAGCACGGCGCGTTCGGCAAGAGCTTCGCGAACAAGCGAAAGGTTCCCCTGGGCGAGATACCGGACTCCCCCGTGGATGAGCTTGGTCGAACGGCCGGAAGTGCCTTTTCCGAAATCGGCTTGTTCAAGCAGGAGAACACTGAGGCCCCTTGAAGCCGCGTCCAGCGCGCACCCAACACCCGTCGCGCCGCCGCCGATGACGACGATGTCCCAGGACTCGCGGCGGGCGAGTGTGGTTTCCAGCATTTGCGAACGGTCCATCGATGTGACTTTATCAAATGTTCCCGAAAGCATTAATCGGGAAAGCGCGGGGTTGGGTATTGAAAACAAAAAACCGCCCGGCTCAATGCCGGACGGTCTTGAAAGATCGATCACTTTCAGGGAATCACCTTTCCCCACGAGCCGCTTCCACCGCCGTTTCAAGCTCGACGACAAGCTTGCGCGACGTCGGCTGGTCGAAGGTCTCGGTCCAACGAAGCGCCTCGTCCAGGATCCTTCTCTGGAACTGGCTCCAGTTCGGCTTTCCGGCAACGGATCCTGTCTCTCCGGCATAATACGCCGTCCTCGGAGGCCTCACCTTGTCGGTGATCGCGCGGTCGACCGAGATCATTATCGTCGGAATACCCTGCATCTCAAGCTCGCGGGCAACAATGCCAAGCGTTTGGTGACAAAGGCGCGACGCGGGAACAAGCAGCGCCGCCTGCACTTCGTATCGCTCGAACCGCTCGGCAAGTTTCGGCGCCAGTTCGTCGGCAACAGCGGCCGCATCGGGAATATAGCTGGACAGGCTCCACCAAACATCGTTCAGGCTTCCGATCACGGCGTTGTGCTCGTATTCAAGCAACCGGTCGACCGGGATCTGCGCGTTCCTGTCCGCGCGAACCGCTGTGTCGTCATAGCCCTTTGCGCAGTATTTGAGCTCTCCCGCTTCCACTTCGTTCGGTATCTCCCTGAAGGACACATCTCCACCGTGCGATTCGAGGTCGAATGCTTCGGTACCGTCGATATATGCCCCCGCCGAAGTGATCAGTCCCAGGTTGAGCATAGGCAGCGCGCGCCGGACCGGCGCGAACGGCGCGTGTACGTTCTCGACGAACGGATATCCGACAAGCGACTCGTCGCCGCTCCATTTGGAGAACCGGGTTGTAAACTCGCTCTTTTTTTCTATCGTTTCCATTTAAGTCAGAATTTCAATTCGTCCGGAAGCTCAAAACCGCCGGCTCCGGAGGATTTCTTGCCGCCATTCCCAGGTTTCCTGGAAATCACGAAGAACACCAGCAACGAAGCTGCCATCGCAGTTACAAGCACCCAGACCGACCATTGGTGAAGGTTGTTGAACTGCACTCGAAGCGGATCGTTGACCGCGAGATCGTCGATCGGGCCCTTCATCTGAACCCTCAAATATGCCATCCAGAACGCGATAACAAACTGGCCGACAGAGCAAGCGGCCGCCATAATGAAGAGAAGTATTCTCTGACCCCAGAGCCACACCCTCTTCGAGTCATTCCTGGGAACAAAGGTAGTAAGCAAGAGCAAAACACCGATCGCGAGACCCGCTATGTTAATGATCACCAGTGAACGGTTGACCATTGATCCGGCTAGCTCTCTGGAAGGAAGGACCGCAAAAGCGCCCGGCGCCACGCCGAAGCTGAAAAAGCATGCCGCGCCGAGCCATGCTCCGAGCAGCAGAAGTTCGATTTTTGGAACTATTTTTTGAATCATCCGGACTCCGTTGTAGAACGATTATTATGGAGTCTTTTTCCGAAAAGGGCAAAACGACTTGGGTAACAAAGCAGTGAACCAGAGTGTTCCCTCAAGCGGTCGGCCCAGAGGACGTTGTCAGACGAACTGATCGCTTGTATTCTGATTAACCCCCCGAATTGGTGGTCTAACGTACGAGGTTGATATGGATGTAAAGGAATACAACAGGCTCGCCTGGGACGCGCAGGTCGAAACAGGTGAGAACGAATGGACGCTTGCTGTCGATGCGGACACGATACGAAGGGCCCGGGCCGGAGACTTCGCACTGCTTCTGACGAACAACAAGTTCGTGCCCGGGGACTGGTTTCCATCCGATCTCGAGGATGTGGACGTTCTATGCCTGGCTTCGGGAGGAGGTCAGCAGGCGCCCGTCCTTGCCGCCGCGGGCGCGAACGTGACTTCCTTTGACAACTCGGCGAGACAACTGGAACAGGACATTCTTGTGGCCGATCGTGAAGGGCTTGATATCCGCACCGAACAGGGCGACGCCGCGGACCTTTCAAGATTTGACGATGAGAGTTTTGACCTGATTTTTCATCCGGTCTCGAACTGCTTCATGCCGGATGCGGAAGCCGTGTGGAACGAGGCGGCGCGTGTCTTGCGGAGAGGCGGCGTCCTGCTCGCAGGCTTTCACAACGGTTTTATGTACGTTTTCGACCAGATCAAGTCCGAACGCGACCGTGTGTTGGAAGTCAGACATCGTCTCCCTTATTCCGACATCGACGACCTCACAAAAGAAGAGTTGGATCATTTTAGGAATGAAGGAAGCCCGCTTGAGTTCGGGCACACGCTCGACCAGCAGATCGGCGGTCAGACACGTGCGGGGCTTGCCATCACCGGATTCTACGAAGACTCTTTTTCCGATGAAGCGACACCCTTGAACAAATACTGCCCGATCTTTGCCGCCACAAAGGCTGTGAAACTGTGAACTCACAGGCGTCCATTGCTGAGGTTCTGAGACAAGCCGCCGCTGAGTTGTCGACGGCGGACATACCGGAACCTGTAAAAGAGGCTCGCGATCTCCTGGCGCTGGCGGCGGGCAGAGAGAAGCAATTCGTGATCGCGCATCCGGAATATGAGCTGTCGCCAAAGGAACTCGAATCATTTTCCGAATTTGTCGGGCGCAGGATCTCACGCGAACCGTTCCAGCATATTTCCCGAAAACAGGAATTCTATGGTCTGGAATTCTTTGTCAGTCCGGACGTATTGATCCCGAGGCCGGAGACGGAACTGATCGTCGAAGCGGGTATCGAACTGCTTCAGGATATCGACGAACCGATGTTCTGCGAAGTGGGAACGGGTTCGGGATGTATCACGGTATCGCTGCTTCACACGCTTACGAACGCGAGAGCCGTGGGTCTGGAGATCTCGGAAGCCGCACTTCGCATCACCGAACAGAATGCGCTCGCGAACAGTGTCTGGGACAGGCTTGAACTCCGCCGGTCGGACGTATTTGAAGCTCTCGGCGAGGCCGAGCGATTTGACCTTATCGTCTCAAATCCGCCTTATGTTCCGGCGGCGGATATTGATTCGCTGCAGGCCGAGGTTCGAG
>JAHEEZ010000095.1 GCA_024640445.1 Acidobacteriota bacterium
GTCTTCCTGTCTCCCAGTTTCTGGTTCAGAAGCATAAGGTTATATATCGAAGAAAGATCCTCCGGGTCGATCTGCAACACTCTCTCGTAGTAACCTTTCGCGATCTCGAGTTGCTCGTCCCTTTGGTCTTTCGCCACCGCTTCGCTCTTGATCTTGGCAAGTTCTCCGAGTTGCTGAAGCGTCATGCGGTCGTTCGGATACTTTTCCAACACCTTCAGGAAATCCGCTTCAGCGCCGTCAAGATCGCTCAACACTCGTCGGATCCGCCCTTTCTGGAAGATCGCGCGATAGTTCTCGCTTTCAAGGTCAAGCGATTTGTCGATAAGCTTCTCGGCGTCCTTCCATCCGCCCATCTGCATAAACGCGAGGGCCTTGTTGGTATAGGCAAAAGCGCGGTAATCGTTTTTGAAATCGATAACCTCGTCAAATGCGTCCGCTGCCTGCGGGAACTGTTTCTGATCCAGCAGCGCGATCCCATAATGATTCCAGCGTTTCCAGTCGCCGGAGGTATCGACCGTCCTCTTCGGTGGCGCTTTCGTCTTGTCGCCCACCATGAAACTCTCATCGGAGGTTGCCATGGTGACAACCGGGAATTCCTTTTCCTGGCCCATCACATAGTCACTGTAGACACGCGTGAATCGACGGTATTTGACTGATGCCGATAACTTTACCTCGCCCTCAATGCCTTCGGGCACGTCGAATTTGTACCTTGCCAGGTCCGATTTTCCGGAAGGGATCGCGTTGTTGTATGCGACCACCCTGGTTTGCCATATGTGATGTATGTCATTGAGCGTACCGTCGGGCTTAACAAGAAAGGTCTTGTAATTGTGTGCCCTTGGGTCGAGATCGCCATTTGAATCAATGTACCCGGATTTGTAAAGCACCTTTCCGTCCGGGTCCGCGACCGAGAATTCGATGTAGGCTTCGTAGAAGTCCCTAAGCTCGGGCGGGAAAGAATGGCCGATGTTCTTATTGGTGACGATAACGTCAACGGTCAGCGAGTCGCCGCCCTTGATTCGAAAGTCCTCGCGGTTGACCGGTGCGATGAGTTTCTCTTTCGAAGACCCCTTTGCCCGCCGATGGATGCCGAAAATGTCGATCCCAACCTTGTCGTCCTGGAGGAATCTGACTACCTCATCGAACTGGTCCTTGAACCCATATACATAAGGTATCGCCGTATTGGCCGCCGCGAACCTGTGCGAGGTGATCATTTCATTCTTCACCGATACGTCATAGTAGCGGGTCGGCACCTTCTTCATGTGACAGGAATTGCAGGTTTCCTTGTCGCGCGTATAGAAAGGATGCGGAACCTCCTTCGAGAAAGAAGACTGCTGGAACTCATCCCCGACCATGAACGCGCGAAGGAATTTGTAATCGTTTAACTCTTTCGGGACCTGCGATTTGTGACAGGCAGCGCAGAATTGCGGCTGCTTGAGCAGGGGACGCATCATTGCCCGCTTGTGACCCTCAATATCGTTCTGGATATCTTCGTCCGTCACGTTGAAGACCTTTGCACCGTCCTTTTCCTGGATAAGCGCCGGCTGCCCCATCACATACCCCCCGATGCCGCGTCCGGACACGGACTCGATCGAATGGCAGACGATGCAGGAGACGCCCTCCTCATCAAACGGACGATCTTTGACCCTCGGCTTGTCCGTCAGGGCGCCGCTAAAAAGAGCCGCGGGATTGTGGCACGACTCGCAGTGCCTGGTAAAAGCAATGTTCTTCTGATTGATCAGGTCGTTGACGTTCTTCTGGTAGAACGGCTCAACGAATGAATTCGCGTGAGCAGATTGCGCCCACTGCGGGTGAACGTCAGTGTGACACTTTCCGCAGCGGTTGGCGGAAACAAAGTCCGTTCCGGGTATGAACTTGCCATTAGACGTGTTGGCGTTGCCGGGTGCGAACGGGCGGTCTTTCCCAAATCTGAAGTCGTACGATTCACTGACCCATTCGCTGTATTCCTCGCGCGAAACCGTCTCGCTTTCTGCAGCGGTTGAAACAAGAAATGCAAATCCAACGGTCGCAAAAAGCGCCACCGCCGCGTACTTCAATAAAATCCTGTTCATACTTGGCACTCAATTCTGAGGAAGGCTCAATGGTCAATGATTGAAAAATAATATCGGCTTGATGTTCAATCCGCAAGCAATGCTCCAAGAGGCGCTGCTTAGAAATCGACCGTCATGATCCGCCCCACCGGATAGACTCCTGTCTCTTCGCGATACCCGGAACGGTCATAGAAAAAGTTGAGCCTCGCGCGTGGGCTGGAAGCGAACTTCTCGTCTTTCAATTTTTCTTCGAACTCGGCTTTCAGGGCCGGGTCATTGGCGAGCATCTCAGCTGCCAGAGCCTCAAGCGCATAGGCTTCCGCGTATTCCTTCCTTTCAAAGATCGAATTGAAGAAGCCCCAGTAGAAAAACGAATCCGGCCCGTCAGGTTCAAGCAGATGGATCGCGACGGCTGCTGAGGTCTGCCCGACCGGGACCACGGCCGAACCTTTCGGATACTCGCGTTTCTCCTTTATCGGAACGCTTCTGGCTGAGAGAGTAATGTGTCCTTCAAATGGAGCGACCGCCCACTTCGGCTCCTCAAACCGATAGCTCTCCACCTCGATCACCTTGCCGACGGAAAGCCTCTCAAACTGGATTCCGTGCAGGCTGAGCCTTTCGATCACATCAGTCCATTGGGGAGGTACTATGTAATATCTCGGCGGAACGACTGACTTCGTTACCTCCGCCGTGTCATACCAGGGTATCGTCACGTCCAAAGGTTCGGTTCCGTAAACGAGGCGCTTGCCGCCTGACGCGTACGAGTCTTCATATCTCACTGAAAGCCCTTTGAATGCATACTTTCCCGCTTCGCGCGAGATCCTCAAGGCAAGCGGAAATCCCGCTTTGTCCGTCTGGCTCTCGCCGAGCCTCGAAGCGGCAAGATCCGCTGCCGCGTTCGCTTTCTTCAACGAATCCGCGGACCTGACTATCTCGCCGATCATATTCACCAGAAGGTCGTAAGTGCCCCGTACGCGGCTTTGATAATCTTTCAGCGAATGCGCCTCTATGAGCAAACCGGTCCTGTTTCGCAGCGGTGTGTAACCGGTGGCGAATTTAGGGGTCGCGATGAAGGCGAACATTCCCTTGGTGGGGTCGGCGGAATCCGCCAGCTGTATGTATGGGGAAAGGAGATTTCCCGTCGATTCGGTCCTCTGCACGACTTCGGGAAAATGTGTTCCCATCCAGGCTTTAAGAAGCTCCGGGGCCTCCTGATGCCGTGCGTACTCCCACGTAATGTTATACCGAAAGTCAGCCCCGTCGGTTACGTGGCAATCAATGAAAAAGTCCGGGTTCCACCTGTTCCAGAGGGAAAGCCATGAGCGTGTCTCGGCCGTATCGGCCTTCATATAGTCACGATTCAGGTTCTGATTGGCGGAGTTTGCGCGAAACCCCATTTCCTCCGGGCCATTCTGGTTTATCCTGTTGTATCTGCTGAAGATTTCGTGTCCGTCTACGTTGTATATCGGTATAAAGAGGATGACATTGTGCTTCAGAAGGAATCGCATTTCCGGGAAAAGGGCAATATCCCGCAAAAGCGCAAATCCCGCGTCCTTTCCGTCCGATTCACCGGCGTGAATTGCAGCTTGCACCAGTATCACCGATTTACCAGACCTTTTTGCCCCTTCCGGAGTGAAATCTTCGCCTTCGGTTGCGATGAGGAGAGGAATTTCCCGTCCTTCTGAACTTTTTCCGGCGGATACGTAGCGGATAAAGGGAGACAATTTCGCCAGATCTCTTGCAAACCGCAATGTTTCCGGATACCTGGGGGTCTTCTTGTAGCCTGATGACTCAGCAAATGTAAGCCATTCCTTTGGCACGGGCCGATGCGAATTTTGGGCGCGGATCGCACAGGGAATTGCTGTTGCCACAAGTAGTGCTGTAAGTAAATATCTAAAGGACATAATTGCTCAAGGTCTCTTGATAAGAAGTTTCGATTGTTGCGCCGAACCGTCCGCGGATGACCCCCTCGAACGGCTAACTTTAGCACATCAACGGGGACGTAATTGCGAGGACGGGTTCGACTGATACAAAACGTCCAAAAACTGGTTGAAAGCGTTTGTTCGTTAAAGCGGATGTATGATATAAACTGTGGATACCTCCGGAGCCTCGGTTCCTTATCAGTCAAAGAGGCAAAATTCAGTTTTTATTGGTATTCAAGCCGATTTTGTTGACATCGGTAGAGAATTTGTGTAAAAGTTTCAAATGGTTGTATTTGAAATACATATCTAGCTTGGGAAGCAAAGGAGAATTATGAGAATCGGAAGAATCGAAAGCAAGGCACTGTCCTTCTGTCTGCTGGTCGCGCTGACCGCAACTTACTCAATGGTGGCGATAGCCGGTGGCGAGAGAATGGCTGGAGAGATCGTGGTATCGGGGACGGCTGTCGATGGAAACTCACCTGTCGTGCTCGTGAACGGCGAGCAGGTCAAGAGCGGGCGCTCCATTTTCACTTCAAGCTCTATCACTACATCTGCGACCGCATCCGCGACATTGAAGATCGGTTCCGTGGGAACCCTAAGAATAGCTCCGAATTCGGCTTTGACGATTTCGTTTGATTCGAACGGTATCAAGAGTGACCTTTCGAAAGGCACGATCACAGTCTTGAGCGCAAGCGAGAAGGTTAATGTTGCTCTTCCGAACGGTTCTGTTTCTGAACTCACAACCGGAAAGAGCGCGTCGACTGCTCCCCAGGACGATGATGATGACGATAACGGCGGATCAGGTTGGTGGATTTGGGCCGTAGTGGTAGGTGGAGCAACGGCGGCTATCATCTTCGCAGCTACCAGCGGCAACAATCGCGTGGATCTTGGCGGCGGAACAATAATTGTCAGCCCCAGCGCGTAGACATTTGAATCGACGTTTCATTGGAACGCGTTCACGACTTTTAAGGAGGAGATAGTAAAAACATGCTCGGCAACATTTGGATCAAAAAATCTTTGTCACTACTCAGCGCTTTCGCCGTATTGGTGGTGTATTCAAGTATCGCGGTGGCGGCACCGAAAGACGTCAGGGCTGCGATCACGGTCACCGGACAGGTTACGGTAAACGGCCAGGCGGCAGTTTCGAACGCTACCGTCGTATCCGGCAGCGTAATCACGACCGGCGCCGATTCGAGCGCTGTTATCAGTTTAAGCGACAACGGCCGAGTGGAGTTGATGGGCGACACGTCCATTACGCTCAACTATACCGATAACAGCATCATTGCGATGCTTTCCTCGGGCTCGGTTCGTATCTCTAACAAGTCAGGCATTTCTTCAACTGTCACGACCAAGAGAGCAACGGTAGTCGGTGACTCCGTGCAGGCGAACTTGTTCTTGGTGGATGTCGGTTGCGGTGATGACGCGAAATGTTCGCAGACCTATGTCGAAACTACGACCGGTCTGGTTACCATGAACAGCGGTTCAGAAAGCAAGCAGGTTGCGGCAGGCATGGACGCCACGTCCGGATCACCGTCGCAGACAGGCTGCAAGCCGTGCCTCAGGCCCGGTTCCGCACCTCCGGTCAGGCTCGCAGGGATTCCCTTCTGGCCATTGCTTCTTTTGGCTGGCGGCGCAGCAGTTGGCGCAATCATTTTCACCAAGCAGGAACGTGATCCTGATATCCCGGTGATCGTGGTTAGCCCCACTCAGTAAGTCTTCCTAAAGTTGGATTTGAACAGCGGGTTGTGTTTCATTTAACATAACCCGCATCTCTTTGTCTTTATTTGTGAAAGATTTAACAAGGCAGGTATTCAGCATCAATTATTAACGCTATGCATATCGCTGTTATAGGTACGGGTTACGTAGGCCTGGTCACGGGGGCTTGTTTTGCCGAGTTCGGAGTCGAGGTCACATGCGTGGATGTCGACGAGAACAAGATCGAGGGACTTAAGAACGGTATCATCCCGATCTACGAGCCGGGTCTCGACACCATAGTCGAGAAGAACTTCAAAGCCGGAAGGCTTCACTTTACTACCGACATCAGATCCGCGGTCGAAACGGCATTGGTAGTTTTTCTCGCCGTCGGAACTCCGCCGAAAGCAGACGGATCGCCTGACATGAGCTACTACCAGCAGGCGGCAAAGGACATTGCAGAAGCGATGAACGGCTACAAGGTGCTGGTCACGAAATCGACAGTTCCGGTCGGGACCGGAAAATGGCTCAGGGAATTCGTGTCTTCGAACCAGAACATCGAGACGGATTTCGGAGTGGCATCCAACCCGGAATTCCTGCGGGAAGGCGCCGCGATCGAGGATTTCATGCGGCCGGACCGTGTCGTGATCGGCAGCAACGAAGAACACGCGATCGCGATAATGAAGGACCTATACCGGCCCCTCTATTTGATCGAGACCCCGATCGTCATCACCTCGCTGGAGGCCGCGGAACTCATCAAGTACGCGTCGAACGCGTTCCTGGCCACCAAGATCACATTTATCAACGAGGTCGCGAATCTTTGCGACGCAATCGGGTGCGACGTTCACGACGTGGCCCGCGGGATGGGCATGGACAACCGGATCGGCAAGAAATTCCTCCATCCGGGGCCCGGATACGGCGGTTCGTGCTTTCCAAAGGATACCCGCGCTCTTACGACGGTCGCTGACCAGTTTGGGGTTGAGACTCTGATCGTCGATGCAGTGATTGAAGCGAATGAACGACAAAGGGACGCGATGATCCCCAAAATAGAATCGCTGATCGGAGGCTTTGAAGGAAAACAAATAGGTGTGCTTGGCCTCTCTTTCAAACCCGAAACGGACGACATGCGCGAATCCCCTGCAGTCGAGATCATCAACCTGATGGTGTCAAAGGGAGCGACTGTTAAAGCGTACGACCCCGTCGCGATGGAAGAGGCAAAGCATATTCTTCCTGACATCGGTTACGCGGAGAACGAATACGATGCCATTGCCGGCGCTGACGCGCTTGTGATCGTCACGGAATGGAACCAGTTCCGCGCGCTGGATATGGAAAAGGTTCGTTCTTTGCTGAAATCGCCGAAGATCGCCGACCTCAGGAATATCTACGAGCCCGGTGACATGCGCGAAATGGGCTTCGAGTACGTAGGAGTCGGCAGGTAAATTCATTGCCCTGCAAAGGACACCCGCACATATGTCTTTAACAACGAACTGTCTCGTAACGGGCGGCGCCGGCTTCATAGGATCTAATCTCGCGGATGAACTGATCCGGAGGGGAGCCCGCGTGAGGATCATCGACAATTTCTCCACGGGATTCCGGGAAAACCTCGAAGAGATTTCCGGTGACTTCGATTTTGTCGAAGGGGATCTCAACGATGATCGGGCGTTGGAAGATGCGGTGAGCGGGATAGACATTGTCTTTCATCAGGCGGCGCTTCCGAGCGTCCCCAGGTCGGTTGAGAATCCGATTGAGACCCACGAGGCTTGTGCCAGCGCGACTCTGAAGCTCCTTGTAAAAGCAAAAGACAGGGGCGTCCGCCGGTTCGTGTATGCTGCGTCGAGCTCGGCTTATGGTGATCAGGAAACGCTGCCGAAGGTTGAAACGATGAAAGTCGATCCGCTTTCGCCGTACGCCGCAGCGAAGCTTATGGGTGAGCAGTATTGCTCTGTCTTTCACCGCATCTACGGCCTCGAAACATTTTCGTTACGGTACTTTAACGTGTTTGGACCGAGGCAGAATCCTTCTTCGATGTACTCCGGAGTTATCTCGCGCTTCATCGACGCCCTGATGAAGGAAGAATCGCCCTTGATATACGGTGACGGCGAACAGTCCAGGGACTTCACTTATGTCGCGAACGTCGTTGATGCGAATATCAAAGCGGCCGAGGCCGCGGATGGTGCCGGTGAGACTTTTAACGCGGCTAACGGCGAACGCATCTCTCTGAACGAACTGCTCTCGGTCTTGAAAAAGATAACCGGCCGGGAGTCTGTTGAAGCTGTTTACAAGGAATCCAGAAAAGGCGATGTGAAGCATTCCCAGGCGGACAACCAGAAGGCCGTCGCTATGCTGGGTTATCAAAACCTTGTCGGACTTGAGGAAGGTCTGCGGAAAACGATCGACTGGTGGAAGCACAGTCGGTTCGCTTCGTAGACGTCAACTTCTGCCCATCCAACCAGATCAGTACCCCGAGCGGTCGCGAGGGGCATAAAAGGCGTCAGGGGATGTAGGGGCAAGGACCCGTGCCTGCCCAATGCGCCGCCAGGCGCGATCTGTTCTTAACGCAAAGGCCGCCAAATACGCGAACAGAAATCAACCGCGGAGGCGCAGAGGTATTCTTTGCGCCTCCGCGGTTGATTTCCTTTCGAATAGCCATGATCCAAGAAAGGCCGCGCTTTCACGCGGCCCCTCTCCTTTTACGATGATCAACTGCTATTCCTTCGCAGGCATCTGCCCGGCCGGATATCTTGGAAGAAGGTCGTCCCTCATCGCCAATTCATAGATGGTCGCGGCTATTATCGCGGCTGAAGCCTGCACGTCCTCGTCTACGATCCTTTCGTAGGTATCAAGGTTCGTGTGCCACGTAGTCGTGAAGTACTCGATCGGATCCTGAAGAACACCGATCCCGGGCAAACCGGCCTGGTTGAACGATGTATGGTCAGAACCGCCCAACCGACGGCTTCCGGTATTGTTCGCACCGGCGATCTTAAGATCCGCGAACGGCGCCACTATGTCGCGAAGTACCGACGCCGCTTCAGGCGGGCCGAAAACCGACAGCCCTCTCGCCCTTCCTGTCCCGGAGTCTATGTTGAAGTAGCCGCCGAACTTGGAATAGTCGGGTTTCGGACTCTCTGCTGAACCAAAATGTCTTTCAACATAGGCCTGGGAACCGAGAAGTCCCTGCTCCTCGCCGCTCCAAAGCGCGACGCGGATCGTCCTCCGGGGCTTCACATTCATCGACTTCAGTATACGGGCCGCCTCCATCATAACGGCGCATCCGATCGCGTTGTCGGTAGCTCCGGTAGCGGAGTGCCACGAATCCAGATGGCCGCCCAGCATGATGACCTCGTCCTTCTTGTCCGATCCCGAGATCTCGCCAATGACGTTGTAAGAAGTAGTTCCTTCCGGGTAAACACTGTTCTTGATGTCGAACTCGAGCTTTACTTCCCTGCCGTCTTCAAGCAGCCTCCAGATCCGGCCATAATCCTCGTTCCGCATCACAACGGTCGGAATGGTAGTCGAGGGGTCAAAGCTGCGGTTTCCAAATGCCCTGATCAGGCCTTGGGTCATCCCGGAATCATTGATCCTTACGGCGACCCCGGCATCCTTAAGGAAAGCGTCTATCTGGTCGGAGACCTGACGTCCGCTAAGCTGGTCCGGAGCCGGTTCCGGACGGTCCGGCCGGTTATTCCTCGGTGGCCCTTCCCTATCTCCAGGATTCAGCCTCGCCGCAAGCATTGCGTCGTCGATCCTTTTTGCGGGCTCATTGAAGTTAACGGGTATTGTTCTCGGCGAGCCGACGAGCACGATCTTTCCCTGGAGCTTGCCACTCCATTCGCCTAGAAATGCATCCAGTTTCTCTTGGGTAAGACCCTGGACTTCCGGATAATCAAACTTAACGGCGTCGGCCATCACTGTTCCGTTCGTCGAAGGCGTCCAGGCAAGGACCTCGAAGACCAGGGAATCTTTGACCGGGGAAACAATGAATCCCGCCGCGCGGTCGCTCTCCCATCCGGGATGCCCAAAATCCCAAGGCTCCATCTCAACCTTGTCGAATCCCCATTCCTTCATCTGTTTGACTGCCCACTCGCCTGCCGCCTTAAGTTTCGGCGAACCCGTAAGCCTGGGACCGTAAACATCCGTAAAGAAATGGAGTGTCCGGCGGATCTGCGAGTTCTCCATCGCCTCTTTTCTGATCTTTGCATTGATCTCCGCATTCTTGTCAGCCGGAGCGGACCCATTCTGCGCGGAAGCGAACGGCGCCGCCTGCAAGAGCATTCCAACAAGCAAAAGCACGCTCGCGTACCTTTTAATAATTCTGTTTTTCATATTCTTTCTTTGCGCGACCGGGCGTACAGGTGCTGCCGCCAGTCGAAATTCGGGTGATGAAGGAGGGTACAGCAATGCCGCATTCCCAAATAGTTAATCTTCGAACATCCTACGCAGGCTCTCTGAGTAAGGTTTCCGAGCTACGCCTTTTTCGGTAATGATCGCATCGACAAACTCATTGGGTGTCACGTCAAATGCGAAATTCGATACGCTCACGCCCTCCGGCACCAGCTGAATGTCCCCTATGTGGGTCACCTCACGGATATCGCGTTCTTCTATCGGAATCTCTTCACCGGTCGGACAGTTCATGTCCACCGTTGACATTGGCGCGGCAACATAAAAAGGAATCCCATGCTGTCTGGCGAGCACAGCTACCATGTACGTACCGATCTTGTTGGCCACGTCGCCGTTCGCGGCGATCCTGTCGGATCCCACGACGACCGCGTTGACCCGGCCCTTTTTCATCACGTGGCCGCTTTGGTTGTCAGTGATCAGAGTGACGGGGATCTCGTCCTTCAGCAACTCCCACGCGGTCAACCGCGCGCCCTGAAGATACGGGCGGGTCTCGTCGGCGATGACACTGACCTTTTTCCCTTGTTCCTTCGCGCCGCGTATGACCCCGAGAGCGGTTCCCCAGACTCCCCCGGTAGCGAGCGCGCCGGCATTGCAGTGTGTCAGGACCGAGTCGCCGTCATTGAGTAGCTCGCCTCCGAACTGCGCGATCAGCCTCTGGGACTCGATATCTTCGTCGTGTATGTCTTTTGCTTCAGCGATCAATGCCGCCTTGATCCCGGAGACGTCTGAGCCGGCGCCTTTCAGTTCGCCGAATTTTCGCTTCATACGGTCGATCGCCCAGAACAGGTTGATCGCGGTCGGACGGGTCTTTCCCAGAACATCGCAGATATAGTCCAGTTCCTCTTCCAGGTCATTGACGTTTGTGCCGACAAAGTTCTTGACGCCCAGCGCAATGCCGTATGCGCAAGAGACACCGATAGCCGGCGCGCCGCGTACGACCATATCGCGGATGCCGTCGGCGACGTCCGTATAGCTCTTAAGCATCAGCCATACTTCTTCCAGGGGCAGCAGCCTTTGATCGAGCATTCTGACGCCCTCGTCAGTCCATTCAACAGGTATGATCATGTTTGTTTATTTCCTTGGGACTTTTGAATTTGATATTGATAATACAGTCTTGCCTTTACTTCGGGCAAACAGGCCCTGACGCTCAAAGCCGTCCGGGAACTATCCGGTGCGTCATTGCGTTCATTGTTCGAGAAACAACTGGATGGATGGAAGGAAGTGCCTATATGAACATCGAAAAGACTCTCGATCGGCTGCACGCCAGCGTAACCTCGGATCCGCGGCTTCAGATATTCACGTCGGCGACAAGGCTTCTACTCGCCTTTGGGTTCATTCCTCCTTCGATCCCCAAGATCCTGCACAAGCCGTTCACGATGCTTCCGGATTCTAACCCTGTAGGGCACTATTTCGCCGCGCTTTACCAGACGGGTTTCTATTATGAATTTATCGGCTGGTCGCAGATCATCGCGGCATTGCTGCTCTTGTTTCCGAGAACCTCGCACCTGGGGGCCTTGATGTTCCTCCCGATCATTGTCAACATAGCGGTGCTTACCAACGCCGTCGGTTTCGAAGGGACCTGGCTCCTGACGATCTTCATGGCGTTAGCGGCTCTTTATCTTGTGTGCTGGGATTATGACCGCTGGAAGAGCGTGCTCTGGCGCCAACGAACCTCCGGGCCGTCGCTCATAAAGAAAGAGATGATCGTGCTTCCGATACTTTTCGGGTTTGGAGGAGCGGTCGCGGCGGCGCTTGCTTTCGCGCTGAATATCGCAAATCTCAGGTCAGGTTCCTGGAGGCCGTTCGTCGCGCTTGCGGCGGCCGGCGGGGTCTTTGGTTTGCTCACGGCCATTCATCATCGGTTGATGCGAACCCCAGATCCCGACATCGTCCGGGAATCGAACTGAGTCTTCGATAAACACTGCAAAACCCCTGTGCCATTCGGCTCGCTGCAGGTTTGATACTTGCTGGCTAATGATTTATATTTCGTCTTTCCACGCTGTTGGACCAGGGGATTCTATTCACACAAATACAGTTTATGAAGGAGACGTCTACGGAACATTCCGCCGATATGCATTCCGCTGTTAGTTTACAGCCCGAACAAAGTTTTCGGGTGGATTTCGGCCTTGGCCGGACTCTTCCGGAGCCGATCCGTTTCCTGGACAGGCTATCCCGCAATTTCTACTGGTGCTGGTCCGACGAGGGCGCGGCGCTGTTTCGCGATCTTGACCCCGGACTCTGGGACGAATGCGAACAAAATCCCTGCGAACTGCTCAGCAGGGTCAGTGAGCTTTCCCTCTGGATCAAGGCCTCTCAGAGAAGTTTCGTGCGGAGGCTGCGTGTATTGGAAGAGCAATTCAACGAGTACATCTCGGCCCCGGCCGCCTCGTTCGGCCCCATCAGCTCCGAACGTCCGGTAGCGTACTTCTGCGCCGAAT
>JAHEEZ010000333.1 GCA_024640445.1 Acidobacteriota bacterium
AATGCGCGGTCATCGGGTACAACGGATAATCGCCTGCGCCGGGAACGCCGCCCTGCTGGTCCCAAAGGCCGATCGTCGTTCCTGCCGCGTGGCCGTGGAAGCCGAGCGGATGTGTGTAAATGGAACACTTGAGCCCTTCGGCGGCGCACTGGGCGAGGGACGCGGCGAGGATCTGGTTGCCGGTTCTGCCCGTTTTAAAGTTTCCGGTCAGAATGTCCTGAACGCGGTTCGCTTTCTTCAATGCCTCTTTCAGGAACGCCGGGGGTTCTGTTTCGCCCGGCTTGAGCACGTAAGCGTGCTGCTGCGTATCGGTATTCAGACGAAGATAAGTGATCCCGAAATCTACGTGTATCAGGTCGCCGGGAAGTATCACCTGGTCCTCGGGCCGGTCTGAAAATGCGCGGAGATGTTCGAACGACTCAGGGTCCTTTCGCTGAACGGACACTGATGGATGAAACCACGTGTCCAGCTTCAACTCGTTGATCCGGTCGCGATACCACCAGACGACATCGTCGGTAGTGGTCACGCCCGGCTGGATGACCTTCTCCGAAAGGCCCTCGGCAATGATCTGCTTTGCCATCCGGACTATGTTCGGATAGATCGCCATCTCGCTTTCGGTTCGCGTCTCGAGCCACCCGATCGCAAGGTTCTCAGCGCCGACGACCCTCGAGCGGTAGTCTTCGGGAAGCGAGGCAATCAGTTTCTCGTAGTGGTAAGCGGAGATCCCGTCGGCAAGCGCGTCCGTTTCAGACTTGTTCACGCCTATCTTCTTCGGATTCTTGGCAATGATCATTTCGGCAAGGGCCTTCCACTGGTCCGGTTCCTTTTCTTTATCCCATGCCTTCGTGAAGGTCTTTCCCACCGCGTAGCGCGCCATCGCGTACGTCTCGATCTTCTTTCCGTTTCCGGGATCGTACATGACAAGGATCGTCGTGCGCCGAGCCGACTGCCACGTTGAGGGAAGAAAGGTCATCAGCACGGGGTCCTCATTGTATTCGCGCGAGATGATAACCCACATGTCGATCCCCGCCCGCTTCATCAGCATCGGGAGTACCGTCTGGACGCGCTCATCGAGCAGCCGGTCGATCACCTCCGCGCGTTCACGCATTGACAGGACATTCGGAAAGTACGGGTTCTGCGCTGCTGCGGAGGAGGCAAACGCAAATGTTAAGAATAGAAATGCAAAGAGTTTGTTCATAGAGTTGAGTCCTCAAAAGCAAGGAAAGCCCGCAGCGCTAAGCGCCGCTGTAACGGTTCGAGTCGCCATTGTTTTGCTTCGGGCTTCGCCCACCGACGCAACGCGAAGCGCCGCTCTGAACGGTGAAATGAGATCTTGGAACCTTGAGCCTGAAACTTGGAACCTGGAACATTGAACTTATCAGATCCAGCTTCCGCAAAAAGCAAGCTCTGCCGTCCCCTCAATAAGCATCTCGCCGTCATCGCGCCAATGCGTTTTCGTAGTACCGCCGGGAGCGTGCACCGAAACTTCCCGATCGGTCCTGCCGGTGTACGCCGACACAACCGCGGCGGCGATGGAGCAAGTTCCGGATGAGGATGTCTCGCCCGCACCTCGCTCCCAGATCCGTATTTCAAGATCCTTCCTGTCTGCCACCTTTATGAAAACTACGTTTGTTCGCTCCGGAAACCTGCTGTTGCTTTCGAGATCTTTTCCGATCCGTCTCCAGTCCAGATCGAAATCATCGACAAAGACCGCGCAGACCGGGTTTCCGACGTTCACGCAGGTTACCGAGAGATTGCGCACTCCGACAGAAAGCGGATGATCGACAATGGAATCCGGATCAGACCCGGTCGAATCAACGACGAAAGGAATTTCCGAGGCGCGAAACCTTGGCGCGCCTAGTTCTGCAAGATAGCTGAACGTGTTTCCCTCGCGGCCGAGGAATGTGTAGTTCTTCGGGCCGCTTTTCGTCTTCAATCTCAGTCGCTCGCCATCCCAGATCCCCTTGAAGTAGAGATACGCGACCGCGCAGCGAGTGCCGTTCCCTGAGAAGCCTGCCTCGCTTCCGTCCGGATTTATGATCCTGCAATTGAAATCCGCGTCCTCGCTATCCGATCTGCCGATCAGCGCGATCCCGTCCGAACCTGCGCCCGTGTGCCTATTGCACATCGCGACCGCAAGCGCGGAAATATCAGTGCCCTTGGCCAAAGTGGTCTCTTCAATGACGATGTAGTCATTGCCGAACCCGTGAAATTTGCAGAAATCGATGCTCTTCATTTAGTGGTATAAGGAATAAGAAATTGGACACAGATGAACACAGATCATTTTACGATGTGAACGACAGAGTCGGGACGACGCGCACTCCAAACCCGCCCCCATCCTTAATATCCTGTCCATTCTGTAAAGTCCCTCGATCAGTTGCGCGCCGCAGGGATGATCTTCGACGTGATCTTCTCACCCTTGCGAGTCACCACGATCTCATACTCCTCGCCGGCCTTCATCTCGCCGAGGACGAACATGTAATCCGAGATGTTCTTGATCTCTTTGCCGGCAAGTTTGACTATCTTGTCACCGGGCTCAAGCCCCGCTTTTGCCGCCGGCGAACCTGCCGAGACTCCGTCGATCGCCATACCGTCGTTCGAACTGTCGGAATAGCTCGGGATCGTGCCCAGAGAAACGTTGAAACCTCTCCTGCCGCCCTCGCTGGAGGAGGTCTGGGCGACCTTGTAAACGGGCGCCTCTTTGCGGCTGTCCAGATATTTCACTATCTCGCCGACGAATCCGTTGACCTTTGCGAGGCCTTCGTAATTTATCTTGTCGAAGGTGTCGGAAGGTTTGTGGTAATCCTGATGCGTGCCTGTGAAGAAGAAGAGCACCGGTATCTTCTTCGCATAGAAGGACGAGTGGTCGCTCGGTCCGAAACCGTCCTGGTTAAGCTGAAGGTTGAACAGCGAGGAACTGACAACTGAAGACATCACGACGCTTGCCTGAGCCTCCATCGGAATATTTGGTTCCGGCAATTTCTTTGCTTTAAGGCCTTCGGAATTCAACGTTCCGTTGTTCAGCTTCTCGACAAGGTCTTTCCAGAGACCCGCCGTCCCGATCCCGCCGATGGTGAGCTTGCCGTCCTTCAGGCGGCCGACCATATCCATATTTATCATCGCGATCGTCTTATCGAGCGGAAACACGGGATTCTCGGTGTATGCTTTTGAACCCAGAAGGCCTTCTTCCTCACCCGAGAACGCGATGAAGATCAGCGTCCGGTCATTGTCTTTGATCTTTTTGAACCGGCGGGCGAGTTCGATAAGAGAAGAGGTGCCGGAGGCGTTGTCGTCAGCGCCGTGATGGACGTCGGTCGAGTTCGGATCGAGGCTGCCGTCACCGCCCCTTCCAAGGTGGTCATAGTGAGCGCCGATCACGATCGCCTCATCTCGCATCGCTTTGTCGCGGCCCGGAATGATACCGATGACGTTGTAGGCCGCGGATTTCTTCTTTTCGATGTCGACGCTGAGAACGGCTTTAAGCTGCGGAGGATCGGCAAGCCTTATCCGCACGCTGTCCGGCGCTTCCGCGCGC
>JAHEEZ010000096.1 GCA_024640445.1 Acidobacteriota bacterium
CCCGCCGGATAGGTCACCGTTCCGGTTTTCGCGCCCTCGGCGCTGACCGTCACTCGGGTCGGTATCGCGTACTCGCTTTTTGGACGGTACGAGTTAACGTGAAGCCCGTTTGGGATCTCCATAACCACATACGCCTTCTTGGTTACTCCGCGGTTGGCAGAACCATTGCTGACCGACATGCTTATGGTCTGCGCGCTTATCTGTGCTGCTGCAATAACCGTGAAGACTGCGACGGCCAAAATAATGATCGATTTCTTCATAACTTAAGTAACTAATGCGAATTTGAGAAAGGACTATTCCCGTCATCAAGATGCGAGAGCTGCGACTCCGGTTCGATATTTATCGGTAAAGGAGTTGAAAGGGGGTCAGCGCCGGATCTGTGTCGCTATATACTTTCTACCAAAATCCAGAGGGTATGTCACAGATCTCCCGTGACCTTCTGCCTTACCTGAGCCTTAAGGATGCGAGCATTTCCGACGCCCTCGCAGAATACTCTTCCTCGTGGTTCTCCAGCATCGTCGCGCGGAATTCGTAGGTCTTACCGCGGTCAGCGCATTCGATCACCCTTCTGTAGACCGCATATCCGATCTCGTCTTCTGTCCTTTCACTCCGCGAGTTCATCTCCCTTCGGGAGGGAGTTGGGTCGGTGAGCTCCTTTGACGTAAAGGTCTCTCCCGATTCCGCTTCAGCGGCCAGGTCGTCCAAAACGAGTCCTTCGTGAATACGAAGCCGCGCCCTGGCGCGCCAAATATTCCGTGTAGATCGTTCGCCGTAAAACTTTGAATAAGCTTCGAATGGGAAGTCCGGCGGCTCGCGAAGCGGAAAGAGAAATCCCTCGGGCTTTTCCACCGTGAAATCCTCTTTTTCGATAAGCTCCGGGCTAAAAGCCGCAGCCGCGCTTCGCTTGATACGCGTTGAGACATACACCATGATCGCGACGACGATCCCTCCGATAATAAAGATTTCCATATCCGATCCGGTTTCAGACGTCTGCCTCAGCGGAACCTGTTCGTGCCGCGAGCTGGCCGCAGGCGGCGAAGATGTCCCGTCCTCTTGGGGTTCTAACAAAGGCCGGGATCCCCTCGGCTTCCAGGATCGCTTTGAAATCCGCCACCGTTTCCTTTGACGAAGGCTCATACGGAAGAGGATCAGCGGGGTTGTGCGGGATCAGGTTCACTTTAGCTTTGAGCAATCCATGACGTTTTAGCAAGCCGGCGAGTTTTCGGGCAAGTGCCGGTGAGTCATTGACGCCGGAAAGAAGAACGTATTCAAAAGTGAAGGTCTCACCCCTTCGCAGTGTGGACTGGAACTCACCTGCCGCCGACATTAGCTCAGCCAAATTCCAGCGCTTGTTGATCGGCATCAACACGTCGCGCAGTTCGTCGGTCGGAGCCGAGATAGAGATCGCCAGGTTTGGCCTCGCTTCGAGCGCCGAAAACTCCCTGATCTTCGGTACTATGCCCGCAGTCGATACGGTGATTCGCCGGGGGACGATGAAAAGTCCGTCCTCCTCAGCAAGTATATCCACGGCTTTCAAGAGATTCTCAAAGTTAAGGAACGGCTCTCCGGCCCCCATCGCCACCAGGTTTGTTCCGTGCGGAGCCTCGTTTCGCTCTCCATAAACGTCGTTCAGCACGATGATTATTTGCTCGACGATCTCTCCCGCGGTCAGATTGCTGAGCAAACCGAGTTTCGCCGTCAGGCAAAACTCGCACTTGAGAGGACAGCCGGACTGGGACGAGAAGCATATGGTGTCTCTGTTCGCGGTCGGTATGTAAACCGTTTCGACCGGGTGCCCGGCGGCGGTTTCCATAAGATACCTGCGAGTGCCGTCGATTGAAACGTACCGGGAACGAACTGTGAGAGAGGAAGCTGTGGCGCATTCTGCGAGCTTCTCGCGAAGTGCAAGCGGAAGGTCGGTCATCTCGCCGAATTCGCGCAGGCGGTGTCCGCGCAGGCCTTTGATGATCTGCTTTGACCGAAAGCGCGGTTCACCGAGGTCCTTTATGAACTCCTCCATTTCCTCGCGGCCGAAACCTGTAAGGTGACGTTTTTGCTCCATTGTGCTAAATGTTAAAAGATTGACCGCGAAATCGTAAGTTGGAAACGAAGAATCCACTGATCATCGTTGTCGAGTCCCGGCTTCCGGCTCAGTAGAAAGGATAGAAATGAACGGATTACGCTGTCCCAAGTGTGACCTTGTCAACCTCCTCACAGCGGAAAACTGCCATCGATGCGGCAATTCGCTGACAGACCTTCCGGTCACCGCCCAGGTTTCTGTTCCCGTCGATCAGACGTTTCAGGCGCAGGCATACAGTCCTGTATTGTTCGGCGAATTCTCCGAAGAGACTGAGACCGGCAGAAAGACATTCTTCTGGTACCGCGTTTATGTCGGATTTATGGCTGTCCTTTATTTGGCGATGGTCGCCGGCGGGTTGGCGATGGTCGTGGCCTCCGGATCCATGGCGGGAGCGGACGCCGAACAGTCGCTGATCTTGGGGTTTGCTTATACAATCGGCGGCGGTATCTTTGGGCTGGTCTTCGCAGTTGCGTTGTTTCTACCCAGGAAGCCGTTCAATTGGATCGTGGGCATCGTTATGATCGCCTTCGGCCTGACCAGCTGTTGTTTCCTCCCCGCAACAGTCCCTCTATTGATATTCTGGCTGAAGCCTGAAACCAAAGCCTATTTCGGACGTAGTTGACTGGAGCTGATATGAAAAAATTGATTCTGCCTGCGCTGCTTGCCGCCGCGCTGCTTTCGCTAAACGTAATGGGACAAACAGACAAGAAAGAGTCCGGAACGTCCGCTGCTGATACCGCTTCGATCGATTCGATCATAGGCGCGCTTTATGAATCCATTTCCGGCGGATCCGGTGTCGCGCGTGACTGGGACAGGTTCCGAAACCTCTTCCACGCGGATGCAAGGTTGATACCTACCGGAAAGGACGCATCCAGCGGCGTGCTCAACGCGACCTCGTTTACGCCGGACGGTTACATCAAGCGCGCCGAACCGTTCCTGATGAAGAACGGGTTCTTCGAGAAGGAGACGGCACGCAGGACACTTGTTTTCGGCGGCATCGCTCATATTTTCTCGACCTATGAAGGGCGTAACAAAGAGTCGGACGCCAAGCCATTGGTTCGCGGGATCAACAGCATCCAGCTTCTCAATGACGGAAAGAGGTGGTGGATCATCTCCGTCTACTGGCAGGCCGAGTCGCCCGACAATCCACTTCCGGGTGAGTTTCTCAAAGATGGCTGATCTGGCGCGCACCCTCAGAACAGCCGATTCACCTTCCTTTCGCAGTCGGTCAAATTGAACGATTCAGTTCAATCTGAGTGTTCAACGGGACCGTCTGTCTTTGGCAGTCTCTTCCAAGTCTTATTCTTGGCCCGTCTTTACTGGGTCCCGCCGCATTCCGAGGCTGGCACAGATGTTGTTAATTACAATGTCGAGCCGGTTTGCGGGATTGCTCAGATCACTCTAAAGAATTTGTCCCGGCTTCATCCCCTCCCATGAGCGATCCCCAAAGATCTTAATTGATCGTTTTACCGGAGTACGGAACGGTGAGATATTTAGAAACCGATTCTTATAATGTGCTTTCAAGGGTGTTTTGGGCTTCCATCGCATCACTTGCGGTGCTCTTTACCTATTTCGCGATCTTC
The DNA here is from genome assembly GCA_024640445.1 of Acidobacteriota bacterium. GTDB lineage: Bacteria > Acidobacteriota > Blastocatellia > Pyrinomonadales > Pyrinomonadaceae > Aridibacter. The sequence goes on from JAHEEZ010000096.1 coordinate 3,664, forward strand.
GTCTTTACCCTTCCCGCATCTGTCTTCTTGTTGGGCGCCATCGTATTCGCTATTGCAATTATCGGGATAATTTCATTCAGGGCGCAGAAGTTGATGCTGGACCAGAAGACTCTGGAGATACACGAGGCGAACCGGATATATCTGTCAACGGTTGAAGCCCTGGCGACCGCTGTCGATGCGCGTGACCAGATCGGAAGGGGTCACGTCAACCGGACTCAGGTCTATGCCGTGAGGATGGGGGAGCTGCTGGGACTGGAAAAAGCGGAGATCGAGGCGCTTAACACTGCAGCCCTTCTTCACGACATTGGCAAGCTTGCGGTGCCCGACCACATTCTGAACAAACCCGGCGAACTTACGCCCGCGGAACTTGAAAAGATAAAGACCCACGCCGATGTTGGCGCCTCAATAGCATCCGAGATCGGCTTTCCATATCCGGTCACGCCCGCTATCAAGCATCACCACGAACGATGGGACGGAAAAGGGTATCCCGAGAAGCTCGCCGGAGACCGGATTCCGCTGACCGCCCGGATACTTGCGATCGCGGATACGTACGACACGCTCCGTGTCACCAGGCCTTACAGGCCGGCTGTCACGCGCGAAGGCGCCTGCGCGCTTTTGAGGAATGGCGCCGGATCCCAGTTTGACCCGAAGCTGGTCGAACTATTCCTTTCGAATCTGAAGAGATTTGAATCGGAGATCGAGGCAACCGGGATCTCATACGACGCTGAAGATCAACACTCATATTCCGGCCACCAGGGTCTGGAACAGAAGGGCGGATATGTCGAACAGATCAAGCGTGCCAATCGCGAAGTGTTCACTTTGTTCGAACTCGCAAGGGTCTTCGGAACGTCGCTGAACATCGACGACACGCTTTCGCTCTTCGTCAAGAAAATTTCCGAACTTCTTCCGCTTGATACCTGCGTTGTCTATTTGCTCAACGAGACCGGAACTGTGGCGATGGCCAAGCACGTGGAAGGCGTGAACAGCGATGCGCTCAAGAATCGAAAACTTCGCGTCGGTCAAGGCGCGACGGGATTCACACTTCAGAATCGACAGTCTGTGTCCGATATCAGCCCGACACTTGATTTCGCTTCGTATCAGCTGAACTTCGTTAACTCGTACAAAGCGATGGCTTCGGTGCCTCTCATCGCGCATGGAAAACTCCTCGGAGCCGTTTCGGTCTACTCTTGCGACATCCGTCAATACGAGGAAGAGCATATGCGTCTGCTCGAAACCGTTTCAAGGATCGCGTCGGATGCGATCTGGTCCGCGCTCACCCACGCAGAAAGCGAGGTGCGGGCGCTAACGGATCCTCTGACAGGCCTTCCCAACGCACGCAGCCTGCAGGCGCGGTTTGAGAGCGAGATCTCAAGGGCGCGCAGGACAGGAAGCCGGTTCCAGATCCTTATGATCGATCTTGACGGTTTCAAATCGGTCAACGACCGCTTCGGTCACAAGACAGGAGACCTGCTTCTGAAAGACCTTTCGGATCTGATGAAAGCGGAATTGCGGGAATACGATTTTCTTGCCCGCTATGCGGGCGACGAGTTCGTGGCGATCATTCCGGAATCCGACAGCCCCGCGGCGTGGGAACTTTCTGAGAGGATCGAACGGGCAGTCAGCTGCTACAGGATGAATACCGGTGACGGGAGCTTCGCAAGCGTCGGAGCCAGCATCGGTTACGCGGCATATCCCACTAACGGCGAAACCCTTGACCAGATCGTCATAGCCGCCGACAAGGCTATGTACGCCGTAAAGGAACGCCGTAAATCGGATTTCGAACGGCGTGCCGCGAGAAGCAATACCAAACGAGTTTTCCCTGTGCCCCTCGAAAGCGACCAGGACCTTGCCGACGATACCCGATTGCGGGAAGCCGGTGACGAGCATTTAGTCGTCGAACTAGACGAACGCCACGTGATCTCAACGAAAACCATCAATTGACGGTTTCTTAGAGACAAGGTCCGCTTGGTGCCCGGCAACCCACGGCCGGGCCCTTTTTTTTAGAAGGCCTGGGAGAACCTGAAATGAAACTGGCCCTGGTACAAACGGAAGACCCCGTCAGGGGGAATATCGTTAGGAATGATGAACTTTGGAGGATTTAGCAGATAGCCGTAATCGACCGCGAACTCGCCTCCGAACGGGGTTCTGTAACGGAATCCCAGCCCGACTGTGTGCGACCATCGCGCCGCCAGGTTTGTCTGAAACGGATCGCCCGGAATCGCGGCAGCCGGTTTGAAGATCTCTGATGTGGTCCTGTAAACGTTTCCGCCGTCGTAAAAAGGAACGGCCCGCAGCGATTTATTAATAGGAACCCGTGCCTCCAGGTTCACGATCGCCATGCCGTTCCCGCCAAACGGGACCGTAAACGGGTCAAGCGTTATTTCGTCTCCCTGCTGATCGATGAACGTGCCCTCAGGCACCACGACGACCCGCGGACCGGCCGTTTCGAAGTCAAAGCCGCGAAGCGTGGTGGATCCTCCGGCAAAGAAACGTTCGCTGATCGGCAGGATTCCGTTCAAACCTTCGTACTCAGTGCCTGTAAACCGGTCTCCGCCGGCGAAGACGTTTGAAAGACCGAGTATGACTCTTCCGGCGAACGTCGTCTTGCGAAGCGCATTGATCGTATAGTAGCGGTTGTAACTGATCTGCAGCCGATTGAAGCCGATGTTTGCCCCGAGGGCGGGAGTCGAGAGTTTGTACTCGGCAGTCAGGTAATCGCCTTCGGTCGGGTCGCCTGCGTTGTAGCGGCACGGTTCACCGGGTTCTCCTTTGGAGATCATGTCCAGCAGAGTGAACTTAACCGAGCAGTTCTTTCGTGTGTCCCGAGCCAAAGTCACCGTGAAACCGGAAAGCCGCACTTTTGCGTCGGGCCTTAGAAGGTCTGCTATCAAGAGGCTCTCGATGTTATAAAGGCGGACATCCTCAAATCCGTACCTGAAGAAAACGATCGTCCTGTCTTTTCTACTGAGTGTTCGGCTGGTCTCAGCGGAAAGAGTGAACCGGTTAATTGTTGGATCGCCGGCGGGATTTCCGTACACGTCGATCGGAGTACCGTTTTCATCTACCCTTTGGACGATGCCGAATGTGCCCTGATCGAATGTCGACCGAAAGAACCTGGTTACCGTTGTGTCCCTTTGGTACTGAGCCGAAAGTGTCAGAGAAGCGAACGATCGCTTCCCGTTTTTGTCTTTGCCGTCTGAAATGAATCGGGGCCGTACGTAATCGAACTGGACCAGCTGCTGCCTTTGGCTGACCCGCACCTGCGCTCCGCCCTGATGGAGGCTGCCGAAAAGGTTGAAGTGCCGTATGTCGAAGAATCCGCTGAATCCGAGATCCGTCGAATATCCGCCGCCGTAAGTGATCAATCTCGAGGGCTTTTCATCCACGCTGACAAGAATGTCGGACAGACGGGCGGCTCCGTCGGGGCTTTCGCCTGCAGGCTCGGGTTTTACTTCAACAGTATCGAACGCATCAGTGGAATAAAGGTTCTGCTCGCTTGTGAAGAGGTCGGTCTGTCGAAGTACCGTACCCGGCTTGAGATCGATGGACTTAAGGATAGCTTTCTCTTTGGTCTGTTCCGTCCCGCTTACCAGGATCCGATTGACCAGAACGCGCTTGCCTTCGTTCTCGATACTGAAGATGAGCTTTACCTCGTCGTGATCCGCATCCGCCTTGTCGGGGAGTTCTTCGATGGCGAAAGAGACGGACGCATCGAAATAACCGTGGTCGGCATAGAATTGTGCAAGCCTGCGCACCCCGTTCCTGGCCTTTGCCCGAGAGTATGCCCCGCCTTCCAGTTTAGGAAGCTCCGATCTCAGCTGACCGTCGGAGAAATCTACATTGTCTGCTATCTGGACCTCAGCGACCGTGGTCTGGATTCCTTCCTCAACGACGAACGTTATGATCAGGTCCTCTCCGTCCGGCGACACACCCTGTTTGACCCCGACCCTTGCCTGCCTGTAACCGAGCTCGGCCATTACCGAGAGGATTCTCTGACGGTCTTTCTGAAGAAGGTCAAGGCTTGTATAGCCGCGGCCATATCCGAGATATGGAACGATTCCTATGATGCTGGCTTCCTGGGACTCCAGGATGGTCGCTATTTCCTCGACCGAAAACTTGTCTGTACCTTCCAACCGTATGTCCACAAGCTTTAGCCTGCGATTCAGGTCCACGTCGTATTTGACGCTCACCGTACGGCCTTCAAGTTCAGCGCCCGTCAGGGCAGTACACAACTCTTCTGTCCCATTCTCCGTAACAGTCGCTTCATCCTCGCTGAAAGCGGGTTCGACCGAGCAGTACGGCGTTGCGGAAGCGAAGAAATAGCCTTTCTCCTGAAAGTGGTTCTCAAGCCTCCGTTCGCCTTCAACGATCGCGGAGTAATCGAGAGTGCCTTCTCTCAGAAGCGGCAGAAGCCTCAACCTCGTCTTGTCGCTTATCTTTTCCGACCCGGAATCCACCTCAACGTCTACGACCGGGCCTGCATCGCCGGATACTTCTATGTCTATGGTGTTGGTCTCGTTCTCGAAGACTATGCGGGCTTCACCAAGGTTCGGAGCGAGAAATTTCTGTTCGCGGAGAGCAGCCCTTATCTGATCAATGTCCGATTCCAGGTCGGCGCGGGAAAACAGATTTCCGGTTTGCAGTTTCAGCCGGGGCAAGAGATCTTCCTTGTTCAGCTTTTCGACGTTAATGTCGAACTTTCCCATCCGCGCCTGTTTTCCCGGCATTACGTCGAAGAATACGCTGACCTCGGTATCATTCTGAAGGGGTTCCTGACGAGAGTTAACCTCCGCCTCAAAATAGCCCCGGTCGCGAAGATACGTCAGGATGGCACTTCCGTTCTCCTCGAGTATTCGGTCCGAAACGGTGCTGCCTGGCGAAAGGAGATTCAGCTGCAGAAGGATCTGCGCCTCAGTGACTGCAGAGCCTGTCGCTTCGCCGACATTTACTGACACTTTCGCGGCGCGGGATATTCTCTTGATGGTAAATCTGACGATTACTTCGTCGTTTCCAACCGGTTCGGCCTCAACGATCGCCGAAACGATCCGGTCCGTTTCATATAGATCCTGAAGGGCGGAGCGCACCTTAACCGCAGAATATCTCTCGCCAAGCGCATTTCCCGCTACCAGCCGGAACCGTTCGAAGGAGGAAACGTCGCGGTCCGTTCCCGCGAACGCGATGTCGATACGGGCTATCTTCCTGTCTTCTAGGTCCGTCTGGGCATTGACCTGCACCGCCAGAGAAAGAAAAAGAAAGAGTGCCAGGGCAATTGCGCGGGATCGAATCAAAGCGGTATCCACCCGCCGCCGGATTCGCGCTTGCCCTGAAGGGACGGAGTTGTTCGCCAGTAACCTATTCACTAAAACCTCTTGCGCAAACGGATCTCAAAGCCGAAATTATTTCGGTTTCGGGTCACATTAGTGAGCGCGCGCTGTTCATATTGCGCTACAAATGAAAGGCGATTTGAAACCCTGTACTCGAGCGCGAGCACCTGGTTCTGGTCTTGAGAAAGATTTGTGGAATAGGTGACGAGCAGATTCCTGTTGATCTGGCGCCCGACCGTGAGGCGAGCTGTCGGATTGCCGCGCTGGCCGGAGACGATAGGATCAAGAGTAAACCGGTTGAGGCCGAAAAGTTTGTCAGTCGCCCTGGTTATCGGTTTATTGATGATCTCGTCGGTCAGGATCTCTGCGGCTGTGTTCAGGCCGCTTTGGGCATACGTGGGAATTCCCGTGCCGGTATTGGAGAGGCTCCCCGTAGTAATTAGCGAGACCACATCCGCCTGCGGAAGCGCGGGATTTGAACGCAGTGTCGCTGAAAGAGATTCGGTGTCGGTCAGGCTTCCGCTAAGTACCACAAACACCTGGTACCCGCCGATCTCAGTTTCGGCCTGCAGGTTTATCACCGGTTCGATCGTCGTATTCGGCGGAAACGTAAGAACGCCCCTCTGAACTTCGTAACGATCATCCCTGAAGAGTATGGTTCCACGGTTGGCCGTGATCCTCCCGGATATTCTCGGGACCTCAACATCGCCTGTCACGCGGAGGTCCGCTGAAGCGGTCAGGTCCGCGATGTTGTTCCGGATGACAAGCGCGTCCCGGCCGTAGATGCGGATGTCCAGCCGGGTCTCGGCAAACAAAGAAGTATCGTCGGTGCTTTTTGCCAAAGATGTGTCTCGCCTTCCGCTAATAAAGTCCGCGAGATCGATGTCCCGTGCATAAACACTCCTCCGCGCGTAGAAATTACCCGACACAAGGGCCGCAAATCCAGATGGTCCGCGCTTACCGCTGATCACAAGATCGGCATTGCCTGTTGTCATGAAATCGACAGGAAGCGGCGCCGTGACGTTCGCACCCTTAATGTCCAGCCTGAGATCGTCAATGAGAAGTTCGTCCGTGAGTATCACCGCGCCCGAGATGCCTACCCGGCCGCCGCCAAGCCGCCCGACTATTTCCTCTCCCTCGCTTCCGCCATCATTGCATCCGATCTGCACCTGGCTTGTATTGAAGAGGATACAGCCTTTCAATGCTTCGAGCGTGATCCTCTTCGAGCCGACGAAAGTCGCAACGGATCCCCTCTCAAGCTGTCCCCTGCCGTTCAGTCTTGCGGTTCGATTGATACCGGTAAGGGTTATCCCCACATCGGCGAGGCCGCTGAAAAAGAAATTGGATGAGATCGCATTCAACACGCGAAGGTCCATCCTTCCGTTTAACGCGAGGTTGTTTACCCCACTGTCCGATAGGGCCTTCGTGCCGTTCACCGTCAGGTTGGTGCCGCCTCCCGAGAATTTTGCGTTGTCGACGGTGACCTGGTTGAAATCAAACGTGATGTCTACCGCATTGGTCGCCTGGAGCCCAGTTTCACCCACCTGCAAAGTGAACTGATCCAGAACCGCGCTGCCGCGGAGCAGGTCCGCAGTGAAGACGCGGTTGCCCGAAGCGTCGGTTCCGACCAGGTTTCCCGCAAGCGAGATCTTGCCGCTGGCGGATCCGCCGACTTCGACCTTTTCAGGGTCGGGCTTTCTGAATATCGCGATGAATGGCCCCAATGGCACTTTGTCGAACGTGGACGACGCCCTGAACGGAACGTCATCGTCGCCAAGATCCGCCTCCGCCGTGATCGACTGTTCACCGCCGCCCGCGTGCGAAACGAAGTCGGCGGTCAGCATTTGATTCGCGGTCTGACCACTAAAGGTGATCCTCCCAAACGAATTTCCGTTGACGATCAGCTGGTCGCCCTCGCCTTTGAAGCTGATACGATAGCTCGCCGTATCATCCAGGCGGCCGGCGACCTTGGCTTCCAGATCGACGGAACCGTCCGCATCGGGAACACGGCTGTCCTTCGGAATGAACGCAAGAAGCCTGGAGGCCGGAACGTCGACCGCGGTTACGTCAAAATCGAAAGTCTTCGTGTCGGTGCTGTAGGTCCCCTTGGAGGTCAGCTGTCCTTCACCAAACCGTGCGTCGAATTTGTCGATCTTGACCAGTGAACCGAGAAAGCTGACATTTGCCAGCAGTTCGTCGAACGTCTGCCCGTTGAGCGTTCCCGCCTTGGCACGCAGGTCGGCTTTGCCGCGAAGATCGTCGGGAAGCCCGGCGATATCAAGATCTCCGCTCGTCTTCGCTCTCAGTTCCTGAAATGACGACGGAAGCGACTTTATGGGGACTGCGCTGAAAAGTGTACCGATGTTGAACCCGTCGAGCCTTGCGGCGACGGATGTGTTGTTCTGTCCGCCTGCAGGGATCACCGCGCTGAACGACATGCTGCCTCCGCCTTCTTCCTGAAGTTTCCCGTCGGTTATTGTCAGGCCTGTTGGTGCGAGGCTGAATTGAGCGGAGAGTGATCCAAGGTTCCTGGAATGAGCAGTGATCGAACCGAGAGAAGCGTTTCCCGCCAAGTACGGATCGTCGATCCTCCCTGTAAGTGTCCCTTCAAAGGTGAAATTTCCTGCGAAATGGCCGTCCATCGAGTCGAGTTGTTCCCTTAGAGCCGGCGAAAGGTCGAAGATCCTGATCAGGCGCTCCATCTCTCCTGCGTCGGAGGACCTTGACTCGATCGCCAGGTTCGAGTTCTCTCCAAAAAGGTCGAGATCCCCGCTGGCGGTGAACACAGATCTGTCGCTTGTCAGCCGGGCCTCGGAAAGCGTCACAAGGCCGTTGTCAGAAGTCGCGGCGATACTCCCGGACACGGGGAGGAATCCGCTGTCGTCGTTTCCCGCGGTTGCAGTAACCTTAGCGTCAAAAGTACCACTGATCTGCCTTACGTTGTCCTCCGGAAATGAGATGTCCGCGCGGCCCGTGGTCTTGCCCTCCAACGGGAATATGCTGCCGGAGCCGATAGCGAGGACCTTGGCGATATCAAGATCCGTGAAATAGGCATCGACTTTCGATTTGGCGCCGCTTTTGAGAGCGATCACCGCGGAACCGTTCATCTGGCCGTCCATCACCTCGGCGTCAAGGTTCTTCAGCCTGATGCTATCGTTGTCCGCTTCAACCGAGGCGCGCGCGGAGCCGAGGTTGATCTTTCCGATGAGCCCGCTGCCGAGTGTCATGTCAAGGCTCGCGCGGTAGCGGCCGGAAGGCTCTAGCACGAAAACAGGCTTGTAGACCGCGACCTCCTCAAGCGTCCCGTTACCTTTCAGATCGACCGTTCCGGGAGCGAAGTCGGCTGTGCTTCCTTCGATGACGCCCTTGCGGACCGAAAGCCGCACGCCTGCGATATTGAGATTCGCAAGCACTGCCGAATCGGTCTCCACTCTCGCGATCCTGACAACGGGGG
>JAHEEZ010000097.1 GCA_024640445.1 Acidobacteriota bacterium
CTTGCTTGCAATCGCGGGCTTGTCCTGCAGCGTGCCGAATCTGGAGTCGGCCTCCTGTATTCAAGCTCAGGCGAGTCTGAAGAAGCTGCTCTCGCTTCATTTTGACAAGGGTTTCGAAGGCGGCCCGCGTTACAAGAAGCAAAGGGAGGAATACATCACCGACCGGCTGAAAGGCGAGATAGATTCAAAATCTGGATTCGATTACCTGACACAGACAAACGACCCACCGAAAGCATTCAGGATAGGCACCTGCACCGAGAATGGGAATGACGAGGTGTCGCTGAGCGTCCTGCTTTTCTGGAAGGATGATAAGCGTGACGAACAGCGAGAGGTCAATATCATGATGAAGCGCATTGCCGGCCTGTGGCGTGCGGACAGCGCTTCCGGAGGAAGATGAGATACGTTCGCTTGGCAATATGAAGGAGAGACTGACTTTTTACCATCCGACTGAAGAGTTGTTTAACGTCGCTTCCCACGGCTTTGGCCTGGTACTCAGCATAGCGGCGCTTGGCGTGCTGGTGACGTATGCGGTGGAGAAGGGCACCGTTTGGCACATATTCAGTTCCAGTATTTACGGCGTGAGCCTTGTGATCCTTTACAGTGCCTCTACGCTCTATCACTATGTTCAGGAACCGGTCCTCAGGTACAAGCTGAACATTTTCGACCACTCCGCGATCTTCGTGCTGATCGCGGGCTCTTACACGCCTTTTACGATTCACGTGCTTAAAGGAAACGCGGGTTGGGCGCTGTTCGCGACGGTGTGGACGGTTGCGTTGTTCGGAATAATGTTCAAGTTGTTTTTCACCGGTCGATTTGGATTTCTTTCAACGGTCGCATATGTCGCGATGGGCTGGAGCGCTATGTTCGCGATCGGACCGTTGATACGCTCATTCGATTCTCAGGGTGTCGTTTGGGTATTTGCCGGCGGCATTGCGTACACCGTCGGAGCGATCGTGTTCGGCTTCAAGTCATTGAAATTCAATCACGCTATCTTTCACTTGCTGGTACTCACCGGGAGTATCTGCCATTTTATTGCGATCTATTTCTACGTTCTGCCGCATTAGTAAGAGAATTGAATGGGAGCGCGGTTCAACTACTACACAAAGAAGGCTCACAGGTATCTCGGCGTCTTCATCGGGATCCAGTTCTTATTGTGGACGATCGGAGGGCTCTATTTCAGTTGGACGGACATTGAGGAAATACGCGGCGAGCACCTGACGAAGAACCCGGGCGGGCTAAGACTTAAAGGGAGCATCGTCGGTCCCTCGGAACCGCTGAAGCACCTCTACGAACGAAACAATGTTACGTCGGTGCGGGGCGTTTCCCTTTCAGAGGTCCTCGGGGTGCCGTACTACCGGATCGATTTCGAGAACAGCGAAGGCAAGACTGTGACCGTGCTTGCCGATGCAAGAACAGGTGAGCTCCGCGACGGTTTTTCGGAGCAAGAGGCGATGGAGATAGCCGGTCAGGCAATGAAGCAGCCGGCTAAGGTGCGTTCAGCGAAACTCCTTACGAAAGCTGATATAGGCGGCCACCACGAATACCGGGACAAGCCGCTTCCTGCCTACGAGATCAGTTTTTCGCAACCGGCAAATACGGTCGTTTACGTTTCAAGAGACCCGGGAAGGGTCGAATCTGTCCGCACCAATGCCTGGCGGGTGTTCGACTTTTTCTGGCTATTTCATACGCTCGATTTTTACGGTCGCGACGACATCAACAATTATGTACTTCGTGCCTTCTCCGTTCTCGGGCTGGTGACGCTCTTCTCAGGATACCTTTTGTTCTTCATAACCTCGCCGTGGCTTAGAGCAGGGCGCGGCAAACGCAACGCGAAATTAGATCGATAATGTCGGAAATACTCAAAAACGTTCGATCCGCCCTGGATGCGGCTGAAAAATTGAATCCGGAACTTAACGCCTTTCTCTCCATAGACCGCGAGTCGGCGGAAGAGTCAGCAGAACAGGCGGCAGACGGAAGCGGTCCGCTGAACGGCGTTCCTGTCGCCGTAAAGGACAACATCTGCACGAAGGGTTCGCGCACATCCTGCGGATCTAGGATCCTCGGAGATTACCGCCCCCAGTACGACGCAACCGCCGTCAGTAGATTGAAAAAAGCCGGCGCGGTCATCATAGGAAAGACGAACATGGACGAATTCGCGATGGGATCGTCCAATGAGAACTCGGCTTTCGGGACTGTAAAGAACCCCTGGGATACTTCCAGAGTGCCCGGAGGAAGTTCGGGCGGTTCTGCCGCGGCCGTTGCATCCGGAATCGTCAGGGCGGCTCTTGGATCTGAAACAGGCGGGTCGGTCCGTCAGCCAGCCTCGTTCTGCGGTGTGGTTGGCCTCAAACCGACATACGGCAGGATTTCCCGTTACGGCCTGGTGGCTTTTGCGTCTTCCCTCGATCAGATCGGCGTCTTCGGCAGAAGCTCGGCCGATGTCGCGGACGTGCTGGGCGCGATCGCCGGGCGTGACGAATATGACTCTACGACGGCGGATGTGGCGGTGCCTGATTACAGGGCTTCCCTTTCAAGCGGGGTCGGCGGACTGCGGATAGGAGTACCGAGAGCGCTATTTGGCGAGGGTTTGGATGGCGAGGTCAGGGAATCGGTGGAAAAGGCGATAGACGGGCTCGAAAGCCTCGGTGCCGAGATCGTGGATATCGATCTGCCGCACGCACGATACGCGATCGCCGTGTATTACATCATCGCTACCGCCGAAGCGTCGTCAAATCTCGCCCGTTTTGACGGAGTAAGGTACGGCTTCAGGGCTGAGGGTGCGCACGAACTCCGCGAAATGTACTTCAAGACCAGGGAAGAGGGATTTGGAGCAGAAGTGAAGCGCAGGATAATGCTTGGCACTTACGTGCTTTCCAGCGGATACTACGACGCTTATTACGCGAAGGCACAGAAGGTTAGGACACTCTTAAAGCGGGACTTTTTGGAGGCTTTTGAACAATGCGACGTGATCGCGACGCCGACCAGCCCGTCGACCGCCTTTAGGATCGGAGAAAAGTCCGACGATCCGATCGCGATGTACCTGAGCGACATCTACACCGCATCTGCGAATCTCGTCGGCATTCCGGGGATCTCCGTTCCGTGCGGTATTTCCGGGGAAGGGCTGCCGATCGGCCTGCAACTGCTTGGACCCTACTGGTCAGAAGACAGGCTGCTTGCGTCGGCAAGCTGTTTTGAAACTTCGTTTCCCTTGACCGGCCGGCCTAATGTCCACGCCGAATCCTGATCCTTTGGCGGCCTCAGTGGTGCGGCATCCTATCCTCATCTAGCCTGATAACGGTGACCTGCGAAGCAGGCACGAGAAGGGAACCGGCATGCCCTGGGACGAGGCCGGACCACTTCGTATTACTCTTGAGCATTGCGAGAGCTTCACTTTCGGGAACAGGCATTGAGAACAGACTTCCCTGACCAAATTCACACTCAAGGATCTTGAGCTGATGAAGTTGATGCACGGATTCGATCCCTTCCGATATGATCTTCATCCCCAGTAACTTGGCCAGTGTGATGACGGTCCGGACTATTTCTCCGTTCTCACTCCCGAACTCCATGGAACTTACGAACGACCTGTCCACTTTTAGTGTGTCAACGGGAAATTTATGGAGGTAACTCAGCGAAGAGTAGCCGGTGCCGAAGTCGTCAATGCTAAGGCGGCACCCCAGGCTTCTCAGGTCCTTGAGCATTTCGACAGCCATATCAGAGTTGCTCATGATCGCACTTTCGGTGATCTCGAGTTTTAGACATATGGGAGTTAGGCCAGTGGTTTCCAGCACCTGCTTCACGCGATCGACGATATCACCCTGAGCGAAATCTTTTGCCGAGAGATTCACGCTAATGAAAGTCGCCCGATCGACTCCCGCTTCCCAATGCCATTTCACCATCGTTTTGCACGCTTCCTCGAGGATCCACGACGTGATCGGCACGATCATCCCGGAATCTTCGCAAATCGAAATGAATTCACCGGGAGCGACCAGGCCCTTTTCGGGGTGCTGCCATCGAATAAGCGCTTCGAAACCGGCGGTCCTCATATCTTTGAGATCCACGATCGGCTGGTAATAGGCAACGAATTCCCGACGCTCGAGAGCCCCGCGAAGGTGCGTTTCCGTCTCAAGCCTGCCAACCGCAAGTGCGTACATTTCACTGTCGAAGACCGCGAGCGGTTTCTCAAGCGATTTCGCTTTGTGCATCGCGATCCGGGCATCACGCAAGAGCTCGGTCGAGTGCCCGTGCTTGTCGCATAGGGCGATGCCAATGCTAACGCTGGTGAAGAGGATCTTTCCATCGATGTTGAAAGGTGCGGAGAGCCTGCCGATCATCGACTCAGCAATACTGCGGGCCTCGTCCGGCCCTAAAACATCGGCAGCGATCAATGCGAACTCGTCGCTTGCGACCCTCGCCAAAAAGTCCTTTTCCTTTACAGTCTCGAGAATCCGAGCGGAAACCGACCTCAGGAACTCATCGGCGACGAGATGTCCGAGAGTCTCGTTGATCGACTTGAATTTGTTCAGATCGATGTATAAGACTGCGAAGTTGTAGTCAGCAGTCGCGCGTTTTTTGGAAAATGCCTTCTCCAGTTCGAGATTCAACAGGTTCTGGTTCGGGAGGCGGGTGAGTGGATCATGGTAGGCGGCGTGACGGAATTTTGCCTCGCTTGTGCGAAGGGCCGACTTTGCTTCCGCGAGCTTTTCGATCTGTTTCTTAAGGTCATCCAGGTGTTTGCGGGCCTGGTCCGCGCGGGAACTCTCCGCGATCTCTGCGCGGGAGTGGTGCTCTTTGATCTCGTTTACATATCTGCGATAGGTGAAGAAGACCACAAAACCGATCGCGATCGCCGACAGCACGATGATCGGATCGTTCTCCAGGGTGGCACGCAGGACAATGCCGGCGGCGAGTGCTCCAACAACATACAGGGCGAAGCCATTGAGGCAGCGGTGATACCATGTATGCCACATTTTGGAAAGTTTTGGCTCGCTTGTGAATATCGCCCAGAACACGGAACTCACAAGGAACTGCGTAACCACCATAAGGCCCAGAAGCAGCACCATTTCAGTATTGGATTCGAGAAGTACTGAATTTGGGGCGGCATCGAAGACTCGTGCTGTAACTGTAACAGTAGCAAGAGTCGCCAACGCGGAAACGGAAGCGTTCAGTGCTGCGATCCTGAAAAGCCCGCCGGACCCTTCGATCAGGCGGTTTCTGTTCCGAAACGAGATCGTGGCAACCGCGGATTCCGCCGCGGCAAGAAGAATGGCGATCGATACTCCAAAGGTCAGAAGCCAGAAGAACACCAGGACCTCGGAAAGAGTCACAAAAATGCCCCTCCTGCCGAGACGAATGTGAGATATGCAGCTCAGGAACAGCGACCCGGCGACGACGAGGGCAAGTCCGAATGTAAAATCCGACAGGCCAAGTCCGAGCACTGCGATAAATACCGCAAGAACACCTGCGGCTACAATCGCGAAGTACAAGACACTATTAACCTGCCTGTCGTAGATCATTTTGTTGAGACTGGGATAAGGACCGGGAGGGGTCAGGAGACAAGAAGCAATGTCCCGGGGAAAGGGACAGAAAAATTCTATCATCCTGAGAACTGACTTGTCTAAGCTTTTAAAAAGGCAAGATCCCGCAGCATCCGTTCGAAACGGCGTCTGCGGGATCAACTCTAACCGGCTGCATATCTATTTTTCGACCCCTACCTCGGCCAGCGCATATGCATACACGAACGCGGTCTCCTTTATCTGGTCGTATCTTCCGCTGGCGCCTCCGTGGCCGCCGCCCATATTGGTCTTCAGAAGCACGGTCGAACCGCCAGAGTTCATTTCACGCACCTTGGCGGCGAATTTGGCTCCCTCCCAGTACGGCACCTGGCTGTCATTGATCGAGATCATGACCAGCATGTCCGGATAGCTCTGAGTTTTGACGTTGTCGTAAGGAGAATACTTGATCATATAGTCGAACGCTTCCTTCTCATTCGGATTCCCCCATTCGATCCATTCTTCCGTTGTCAGCGGAAGCGAATCATCCATCATCGTGTTGATCACGTCCACAAAAGGCACCTGCGCAATTGCCGCGTGGAACGTATCCGGAGACATATTGACCACGCCGCCCATCAACAGGCCGCCGGCGCTGCCGCCCTGGATAACAAGCCGGTCCGCCGAGGTGTACTTGTTATCGATCAACCATTTCGCGCTGTCGATGAAATCGTGAAAAGTGTTCAGTTTCTTGAACATTCTGCCATCCTGGCGCCATTTTTCACCGAGCTCGCCGCCGCCGCGTATGTGGGCTATCCCGTATATCATCCCCCGGTCGAGCAGGCTGAGCCTGGTCGTCGAGAAACTCGGCGTCATCGAGAGCCCGTAAGATCCGTAGGCGTAGAGAAGCATCGGAGCCTTGCCGTCAAGTTTTAGGCCTTTCTTGCGGACGATCGAGACCGGCACCTTCACGCCGTCCCTGGCGGTCGCCCAAATGCGTTCCGTTTCATATTTGCTCTTGTCATAGCCGCCCAGGACCTCCTGCTGTTTCAGAAGAGTGCGTTCCCCAGTCGAAAGGTCATATTCGAACGTCGAATTGGGCGTTATCATCGAGCCGTAATTGAACATTATCGTCCGGGTGTCGAATTCGGCATTGCCCTGGTAAGAAAGGTTCATCGTATAGACGGTCTCGGGAGTCTCGATCCTCTTAGAGGTCCCTTTGGCGAGATCCATAACCCTCAAATACTCAAGGCCATTCTCCAGCTCCGAGACGACTGCGTAACCCTTGAAGAAATCGATACCTTCTATCATCACGTCCGGACTATGGGGAATGAACTCCCTCCATTTCTTTTCCGAGGGATCGGAAATGGGAGCCTTCACCACCCGGTAGTTCTCCGCGTCCTTGTTGGTGGTGATGTAGAACTCCCCTCCGTAATGATCGACGCTGTATTCATGGTCTTTCTCGCGCGGAAGAACCAGGACCGGGACCGAATCCGGCTCGTCGGCGGGCAAGTAACGGTATTCGTCCATGGTCTTTGCGTTCGAATCGAGGAAGATGTACTTCCCGTCCCGTGAACGTCCGCCATAGATGTTGAAGAGCACGTCCTTCTCTTCAAATACCTTCTCAGTCTTGTTCGCCGCGATGTCGTGGCGCCAAAAAGTGTCCGACCGCTTCGAGACGGCGTCTTCTGTGGTCACAAAAAGCGTGTTGTTGTCCGTTGCCCAATTGACGCTGGTGACCCTTTCGATCCTGTCAGGAAGAATTTTGCCGCTCTTCAGGTCCTTGATCTGAAGCTCGTACTGACGGTAGCCGGTCTTATCCACGAGAAACGCGAGCAGATTCCCGTCGTCGCTGACCTTGAGGCTTCTTACCGAGAAGAACTTGTATCCCTTCGCCATCTCGTTCTGATCAAGCAGGACTTCAGAGGTCTTGCCGTCACGCGTGATGCTGCGAAGATAAACCGGGTACTGCTTGCCCTCGATCGTCTTCGAGTAATACCAGTACTTGCCGTATTTGTGAGGCACGCTGAGGTCGGTCTGCTTAATTCGGCCGAGCATCTCGTCATAGAGCGAATCGACGAATGCCGCGTGCGGTTTCATAACAGCGTCCGTGTAGGCGTTTTCGGCCTCAAGGTATTCGGTTATCGCGGGATCTTTTTTCTCGTTCCTGTCCCTCATCCAATAATAATTATCAGTAAGGGTGCGGCCGTTCACTTTCGTGACCTTTGGTTCTTTCTTCGCTACGGGTGGTTTCATATTTTGCTGGGCAGGTACGGCAACGCAGAATACGATGATCACAAACATCGTACCGGCGGCTATACGAAAAGACGTGTTCATAATGCCGACTCCTATATTTGTATGTCCGGGGATCTTGCTAACTCCGAACCCTCATTCTATTTCCTGCTGAATGCGTTCGCAAACGCAAGCGCAGCCTATTCCCGGGGGATCACAGGCCCAAAACTTTTGGCCTGACGAATTCGTTATTCTCCGGTTGAGTTCCTGATCACAAATCCCTTGCGCCGTTGAAGCTCCCGGTTAACAGTTCGGCTGCACAAGACGTCTTTGTAGGTGTGACGGCAAGAAATGCCTTAACCCGGAAGATCGGAAATATCCGAGACGCCGGAAGAGATCACAGCAAGAGAAATAATGTCGGAAAGCGGAATAGCACAAGGCCTTTTACTGTTTCCAGGAAGCGGCGCCGTCGAGGACGGCCGCACTTCCCGCGCGGAAGAGTCCGCGGCTGAAATTGTAGCGAGAGTGTCCGCCGGCGATCAGGAGGCATTCAATGAGCTCTACAGAAAATACTCCCCGATGGTTCACGGCATCATTCTGGCTCGCGCACCGCGCAGCGAGGCTGACGACCTGGTTCAGGACGTTTTTCTTACCGTTTTCAGGAAGATTCATACGATCAATGATCCGAATGCTCTGGGGGCTTGGATCGCAAGCATCTCGCGTCGCTGCGTTTCGGATTCTTACCGTCGCGCAAAGCCTTTTGAAGAACTCCCTGACGAAGTGAGTTCCGGCAAACATCCCGTGAACGAGGCGAACGAGGTCCTTTCGGTGATCAAAGAACTTCCGGAAGCATACAGCGAAACACTGATCCTGCGGCTTGTGGAAGGAATGACGGGTCCTGAGATATCTGAGGTCACGGGCCTCACGCACGATTCGGTCAGGGTCAACCTTCACCGAGGGATGAAGATGCTCAGGACGAAACTGGAAGGCGGGAGGCAAGAGAAATGAACGATTACTTGTGGGACAAGACGGGTGTTGATACCGAGATAGAGGAGCTTGAGAGATCACTCGGCGTGTTCCGGTCGACTGCCTCGCGGCCGCCGCGAATCGCCCCGGAGGCGCCTTCGAATTCCAGCCGTTTACTGAAAATCGCCTTCCCGTTCAAGTTTGCCTTCGCCGGTGCGGGAGCACTTGCATTGCTCATCGCTGCCGGGCTCGCGTTTCTGGCTTTTTCTTCCGAACCCCGTTCGGTAAGCATTTCTTATGCTGAACCTGCCGTAAATGTGGCGCCGGTTCAGATTCCCGACGCTGTTCCCTCAAACAACACGATCGACGTCAGCACTGTGACCGGGCGGGTCGCGGTCAGGAAGAGCCCGGAGTCCCGGCGACGTGCGCTATCCAAACCTGTTCCTGTGCGCGCCATAACCGCACGTACGTCCTCCGAGCCGTCGGAAGACCAGTTCGCATCACTCTCCGCCGAGGAGCGTCACGCATATGACCAACTGATGCTCGCGCTTTCTATAACAAGTTCCAGACTGAAAATGGTCCAGGACATAGCCGACGGGCATCCTGGAGACCTCCCAGCCGCCGCAGACAGATCATCCAGGAGTAATTGAATTATGAGATACCTAAGACAGATATTGTTCTCCACCGCCATTCTGCTGGTGTTTCTCGCAGGAGCGAACTCGCTTTTCGCGCAGAACGCACGGCTCCGTTTTGACGAGCTTGACCAGCTCGGCACGAAAGCCTCAGACCTGGTCGAGGTAAACGTCGAAGGCAAACTTCTGGAGCTCGCGAAACGCGTCCTGCTCAAAGTCGACGACAAGGACGCTCAAAAAGTGGGCGAGGCGATCAAGGGCCTCCAGGGCATCTATGTCCGCGTCTTCAATTTCGACCAAGACGGCCAGTACGACGCCTCGGACATCGACGCGATCAGGGCGCAGCTGCAAAACCCCGGCTGGGAGAAGCTTGCAAACGTGCGCAGCAAGAAGAAGAACCAGAAGATCGATGTTTACACGATGTTCAATGGAAACAGCATAAGCGGTGTGGCGCTTGTTCTTTCAGAAGACAGAAGTGTCGTGCTGGTTAATGTGATCGGGCCGATCGACATAGAAACGCTCGTCGAGCTCAGCGGCCATGTGAACATACCGAAGTTCGAGATCGAGAGTGACGACAACAACTGAACCGGGAGAACTGACAATGATTAATTTAAGAAGAATCCTTTTGGTCTCGGGACTGGTTGCGTTATTCGCGCTTTCGGCTGCGGCTGTGCCCGCGGCCGCGGGCGGTAATGAGTACGACGCCGTCTGCGACCACATCGAGGAACATTACGGCGCCAAGAAAGTGAAGATACCGTTTATGTGGCTTGCCAGAATGGCTGTCGGGATAATCAAACCCGCCGGAGTGAAGAGCTTTAAGGTGACGATCTACCGCGGCCTGCAATTTTCACGCGAAGAACTGGACGGTGACATGCGTTCCTTAATGCGGGAGGCGTTCGACGAAGAATGGACGCCTGTTCTGCGGGTGATCTCAAAGAACGGACAACAGGCGTACCTCAATATGCGCGAGTACAAGAATTCCGTGAAGATCCTGATGGTGACGATAGAGAATGACGAGGCGGTCGTTGTCAGGGCAAGGTTCGATCCGGACAAGCTCGCCGAGTTCATCGAAAACCCGAAGATCTTCGGCATCGATCTGGACGGGAAAAATGACAGTACTGCAGACCCGTCTGATGGAATGCCCGCTACGGCACTGCAATCGGAAAGCGGCAACTGAGCGAGTATCCGGTCAGGGCGCCGTCGCCACGCCAATGGTTCCTCCGGACGGCTCATCCGAGAGACCTGGCCGGCGTCCTTAGTAACTGAAGAAAGGCGATCGATTAATACTCGGTCGCCTTTCTTCAATTGAAATTCAGGTTGACGGGGCGAGTGCGATTGGGACTTAGGGCAAAATCCTGAGTATTCTCCGCGTCTCCGCGACTCTGCAATTGAATCTCTTTGTGCCTGTCCCAACCGCTCCGGGTACTGATATTCTCACTGCCACGGTCGCCCAATCAAAAAGACCGCCCGGGATCGAAATGTCCGGACGGCCTTTTTCCTTTAGGAGCAAGAAACTATCAGCGTTCGCTGATCGGGACATATTTCATATCCCAGTTCCCTATGTATTCCGCTCGGGGCCTGATCAGCTTGTTGTTCGCAAGTTGTTCAAGGATGTGACCCGACCAGCCCGAGATCCTGCTGATAGCGAAGATCGGCGTGTACAGGTCCATCGGAATTCCCATCATGTAGTATGTCGAAGCCGAATAGAAATCGACGTTCGGGTTCAGACCCTTCTTCTCCTTCATAAGCGTCTCAAGCTTCCTGGAGATATCGAACCACTTCGTCTCGCCCGTCACCTCTCCCATCTTTTCGGAGTAGCGGCGCAGCCATGTGGCCCTCGGATCTTCCGTCTTGTAGACCGCGTGGCCCATGCCCATCACCTTTTTATGTTCGGAAAGGGTCTTGTCCAGCCACGCTTCGGCATTGTCGACCGAGTCGATCTCGATCAGGGTCTTCATCACTTCCGTGTTCGCTCCGCCATGCAGCGGGCCTGCGAGAGCGGCAATCCCGCCCGTGACCGCGCCGTACAAATCTTCCTTAGTTCCCGAGATCACCCTTGTGGTAAACGTCGATGCGTTGAAACCATGGTCGGCGTGGAGAATGAGGCACACGTCCAGCATCTTCGATTCGCTCGGATCGGGCATTTTGTCCCGCATCATATAGAGGAAGTTTTCAGCGATATCCAGGCTCGTGTCGGGTGCCACAGGTTCGTGTCCGTGGCGAATCCTCTCCCAAGCAGCGACGATCGTCGGAAACTGCGCCGTAAGCTTGATCGCGGCATGGCGGGCACCCTCCAGAGTGTTCTTGGTGCCCTCTTTGTCGTAGAACGCAAGCGTGGAAACAACGGTTCGCAGAACGTCCATCGGCGTCGCGTCAAGCGGAAAATGCCGCATGAACACAAGGATCTCCGCAGGAAGCTCGTAATTTGATCTCAGCTCAGTCTTCAAGAGGTCCAGTTCGTTCTGATTCGGAAGCCTTCCGTTCCAGAGAAGAAATACTGTCTCCTCAAATGTAGAGTGTTCAGCGAGATCGTGAATGTCATAGCCTTGGTAAATTAGTATGCCTTCATCGCCGTTGACCTTGCTCATCGAAGACTGCGCGGCTACAACACCGCGAAGTCCGCCAGCGGCCTCCGTGCTTTTGGCAGTAGATTCATTAGTCATTGTCTTTATACCCTTGGAATTGTTAAAAATAAGCTTACTCCAAAGATACCAAAGTGATATGCAAGAAACAAGCGAAACCTTGAATTTTATTGGTCGAAACGGACATCCGGAAGGTGCAGAACAACAGGTTCCCCAACGCCGGCTGCAAGCAGTCCAGACGCAGGGGATCTGTCACAGGCGATCTCCGCAAGACCGCTGCTTCCTGCTATCAGGAATGGCCCGTTCAATGGTCCGTCGGTGAAATTACGGCGGATTTCCGAGATTCGCGTCCCCTTGATCTCGAGTTCGGCTCCGCTGATCAACAGAGAGGCATCGAGGCCCGTGATGAGATTTCCAAAACGGTCCACCGCGACGACCTCGGCAATCCGGGAGTTTCCCGATCCAACCGCACCCATTCCTGTACGGATCCTCACAGGACCCTCCAGTGGCCTGCCGATCCTCTCGCCGGGAAT
>JAHEEZ010000098.1 GCA_024640445.1 Acidobacteriota bacterium
GAGCCTTCGTATCTCGTGCCCAGCGTCTTCCGGTACCAGTCGGCAACTATGTCGATCCCGTCAGGATTCGCGGACGGGATCAGAAGAAGTATCGTGTTTTCGAGGATCTGCTTAGTGGTCTCGTCGTTTGCTGTCGCAAGGTCGTAGGCGAGGAGCATGGACATCTGCGACGCGACGATCTCGGTCGAGTGGATCGAGCATGATATTGCGACCACCGCCTTCCCGTCTGCAATGGATACCTTCTTGCCCGACGGCGCCAGCGCGACCATTTCGCTGAACTTCCGAAGCGTTTCGAGGTTCTTAATATTCTCTTCGGACGAAATGAACGCGACGATCTGAGACTTGCCGAGAGTGGTCTTTCCGATCTCCTGCACCTTCACGCGCCCGCTTGCGACATCAAGTTTCGCAAAATAATCGGTGATTTGTTTCCAATCAGCAATCGTTCTATCATCGGTAGGCTGAAAACCCAGTACCGCCTTCGGCGACGGAACGTCCTGACCGGCAGCGGCGGACGCGCCTCCGAAACACAAAGCCGCAAAAATGAACAGGCCCAAAACCAGGCCCTTGAAACGAGGCGCGGATGCCCTCGAAGTCGCTCTCGAATGTCTGATCATCTTCAAAAATTTTCCTTTGAGCTGAGTAATAACAGAAAGATCGCGATCCCTTTCGAAGAGTCTAACAAATCGCGTCTCACCGGAAAACTCAGGTATTGGTGGAGCTGGACGGTTGTCTGCGTGATGATCTTGTTCGTCGCGCCGCCTTTGATCATTTTCTACCGTTTCAAAAAGAACCGCGACAGGTTCTTCAAATGGTGCGACTGGGGAGCGCGAATGTGGCTCCGGTCGTGCGGCGTGAAGGTTCACGTCACGGGACTTGAAAATCTCGAACCCGGACGTGATTACGTTTTTGTCTCGAATCACAGATCATATCTCGACACTGCTTCGCTTTATGTCTATGCCGGAAAAAGGATCGGTCTGGTCGCCAAGAAAGAACTCTTAAAGGTCCCTATATTTGGTTACGGAATGGGGATCGCTAATGTGTTCGCGATCGACCGGACGAATGCGGAGAAGGCGCGAAGGTCGATGGATCGCGCGCGGGAGTTGATAAAAAAGGGATTTTCGTTCGGCGTCTTTGCCGAGGGCACCCGTGCGATGCCCGGAGAACTTCTCCCATTCAAGAAAGGTGCGGTCCACCTGGCGCTCCAGACCGAGGCGCCGATGGCCCCGGTCGTCTTCAAGAACACGGACGAATTGATGGGCAAGAAGCGCGGAGTCGCTTATTCGGGAACGGTTGAGATGGTTATTCTCCCCACGATCGAGACAAGGGGTAAGAACGCGAAAGAAGACCTGATGCCGCTCTTGAACCAGGTCAGGGAAGCTGTCGGAAGGGAGTTGTTCTCAAAGTGAGACTAACCACCCAGTCCACGGAGAACACAGGGAAAGCTTACACGAACAGTCGGACATTACGGCTAGCTCAAACCCGAGAGCGAATCCCATTAACGATTCACCATTAACGATTCATTTCCCTGGCGGAGGCGGCGGCGGAGGAACCTCTCCAGGTTTCAAAGGTTTCTTCTCTTCCTTTTTCGGCTGGTCCTTGTCCGTGGCGTCGCCCGGATCGTCAAGGATGATGACCTCGCTCCTGCCCTGTTTGTAGTCTTCGTACCGGACTCTCAGTCGCATCTTCACAACCTGGCCGTTATCGAATACCAACTCGTCATTTGAAGCGGAATAAGCAGGGAACCAGTATTTGTTGTCAACGCTTGAGCGCCACGTTTCGACCACGGGAAACCTCTGTTTTCCCTCAGGAATTCCTTTGCCCTTCGATTTGACGAGCATAAAGTCCTGATCGTCCACCCATATCCTGCCCACAAAAAGCCTGAGCTTCGATTTGTCGGGATTCGGGACAACTTTTGGCCGCACATCAAAGACGTGAAGGTTCAACTCGTCGATTCTTTGCTTGCCCATGTACGAAAATGAGTACATAGAAATATTCCGCGGATCGAGCGCGAAAGGATTAATACCTCCCAGGTCGTCCAGATCTTCAGGGGTAACCGAGATCTCGGTAAGCGTCGCCATCGGGAAGTACGTGATCCTCTCGAACCTCTCCCCATCGGAGTTGAAGGTCATAAACGAATCGCGCCGGTATGTTCCTGTGATGTTGCCGCCGAGCCCGATGGTCTGGATCGTCGCACTTCGATTGAAGACGTAATTTGTCAGCGCGTAGCGAAACTCCTCTTCGTTTGCGGTGAACTTCTTGATGATCTGGTCGATCTCGATCTGATTGATGTTGTTAGGGACGATCGGTTCTTCCTGGCCGTAGATCATCGTCGAAGCAACTAGCAAAAGCGCGGCCGCTCCGAAGGATATGTATTTCCTTAAAATGTTTTTCATAGGCTTTCTAACGGTTCCATTGATGCGAGAGAAGCTTCAATAGTTTATCTGCCTGGAGCCAGATCGCAAAAAAGGCAGAGTGGCTCCTAGCCCTCCGCCTCTAATGGATCAAGACATGCCGGCGGATCAGCCGACGAACTCGACATCGACGCGGTGCGGAATAATGCCGCGCTCAAAGCCTTTTTCGAGGAGCAGCCTGACGCCTTCACGCGCGCGGTCGGTGTAATCAAGGGTAAGTTCGTTCACCCACATCGCGACAAAGCGGTCTGCGAGCTCTTGCGGCATGTCCCGCGCGAACTGCATCGCGTAGGCGAGCGCGTCCTCGCGGTTTTCCATCGAGTAAACGATCGAGCGTCGCAGATGCTTTGATACTTCGACCATCAGTTCCTCACCAAGCTCACGACGGATCACATTGCCGCCCATAGGCAGGGGAAGCCCTGTTTCCTCGAACCACCATTCGCCGAGGTCGAGCACTTTGTCCAGGCCTTCCTGCTTGTAAAAGAGCTGACCCTCGTGGATCAGGAGGCCGGCATCTACGCGGCCTTGCTGAACCGCGGCGATGATCTCATCGAAGGGTATGACCTCGTACTCAAAATTCGGATTGTAGATCTTCAGGGCGAGGAACGCGCTGGTAAGTTCTCCTGGCACGCCGATCTTCATGCTGCCGATGTCTTCCGGTGTCCTGGTGTCCTTGGAAACCACAATCGGACCATACTTGTCGCCGATGCTCGCTCCATGCGGAAGCAGCGCGTACTTGTCGGATACATAAGCGTAAGCGTGAAAGCTTACCGCCGTAACGTCGAAAACACCGTTCTTGGCGTCTTCGTTGAGCGACTGAATGTCTTTCAGGGTATGCTCAAATTTGAGACCGTCTGTCTCGAGCTTATTTGTCGCAAGTCCATAAAACATGAACGCGTCGTCCGAATCGGGTGAGTGGGCGACCGTGATGGTGCGGGGCTCTTGTTGTTCCACAGCTGTTTCCATAAGTTCTAAAATTGCGCAAAGAACACGTTCGTGTCGTACAAAACCTGTATTCTACCGTTTTCCTCGTGTTCTGCAAATATCTCCTCAAGCTTTTCGATCATCGGTCGAAATGCAGGATGACCTTCCGCCGGCGTGTATGAGGAAGACCGTAGTCTGCCTGTAATTCCTTCAAGATCAAATACTTGCCGATTAGGGAACGAGGCCTCTTCAAACTTGTGCCCGAAGATCTCCGAAAGCTGCTCGACGGTTAGATTGTCGTGTCGCACCGCCTGATAATCAGTGCCGAAATCGATCAGAAGGCGCTCGTAAGCTTTCAGGAAAGGCGTCGCATCAAGCCTGCGTTCGTTCCAGATCAGCGCGACGTGGCCTCCGGGCTTAAGGATCCTGCGAAACTCATCCACGGCTGCCTTTTCACTGAACCAATGAAACGCCTGACCTGCGACAACGATGTCAATTGAGTCCGTCGCCAGCCCAGTTTCCTGCGCAGTTCCATCGACCGGAGTGAAATTTCGATTCCCGGCAAATGCGTTCGCCGCGGCTGCGCGCATTGGCTCGTTTGGTTCTACTCCGAGTACGGAGCAGCCGAATTCCAAGAAAAGTTCAGATGAATTTCCCGGACCGCATCCTATGTCCGCAACGACCGATCCCGCGTGCAGTCCCATACGGTCTTTGAAAAGATCGAGAATCCCGGGCGGATAGCCCGGTCGATACTTCACATAATTTGAAACCCGGTCCGAAAACCGTTCAGCCGTCTTCATCTTCACCTGCTTCCTCGCCGGTCCATTGCGTCTTTTTTGAATGGGGGAGGTCAAATTGGTCCAGAATTCTGTAACAAAGGTGGTCCACCAGGTCCTCGACGCTTTGCGGCCGGTGATAAAAGCCTGGGGCAGCCGGAAGTATCCTCGCACCAGCATTTGACAGCCTGAGGAGATTTTCAAGATGTATCGTGCTCAAAGGGGTTTCACGGGGTACGATCACAAGTTTACGGCCTTCCTTCAGCGTCACGTCGGCGGCTCGGTGGATCAGGTTCGTGCCGGCCCCTGACGCGATCGCTCCGACAGTACCCATCGAACAGGGGACGATGATCATTCCCGCCTGTTTGTATGATCCGGACGATGGCCTTGCCGCGAAATTGTCGAGCCGCCAGAACCTTATGATCTTTGAACTTGGCTCCAGGCCGAGCCATTTGTTTATTGCCGCCCGGTCCGCATTCTTCAGATTCACCCCAAGTTCGACCTGGGCGACGGTCGGAACGACGCCGGACATTATCAGATTGATCGTTTCCACCTTGCCTGACTCGATGAGGAGTTTCAGCGTCCGGTAGCCGTAGATCGTTCCCGATGCACCTGTAATTGCGACAGTTAGGTCCATATTGCGGTTGAATGGTGAAAAACCACTTTAGCATTTCGAAGATACGTTGCGCCAACCGGCCGAAATCTCCGAAGCCGGTTGTCGCTCGCCTGCTAATCACATTCGTTCAGGCTGATCGGTCAGATTCTCCCAATCTGACTGATTCCGACCGCAGCTTCTTGCTGGAAGAGCCTCCTTAGATGCTGGTAACATGCTGTATATGAACGATTTAACGAAGCCTCAGCTTTTTGGCATCTGGATTGCCCTAGTAATCAGCGTTGTTGCTCATATACGAGTAAGGACACGGAGATAATGAACGCTCGAACTGTTGCGGAAAACAATTAAACGTGGGACCCTGGCGGCTTTTGCCGAACGGGCCCCACGGGAGGTTGTTTTCCGCACTCCCACTCCAGGCTGCACTTCTTCTCACGTTTCCTTCAATCCATTTTGTATCCGCGGACTTCCCGATTAGAATACGCGAATGAATCGGGCTGAGATCGAAAGGATACTTGCGGAGCATTCTGCCGGAGATATATCCGCGGGAGATGCCGCGGACGCCATCGCGAACCTGTCCTATGAGGACATCGGGTACGCGAAGGTCGATCACGCGCGGGCTCACCGTCAGGGATTTCCTGAGGTGATCTTTGGTCAGGGAAAGGATCCCGATCAGATCGCGGGCATCTTCGAAAAACTGGTGGAACGTGCGCCGAATGTGCTTGTTACGCGGACCACGCCCGAAGTTTTCGGCGTTCTCAGGAATATCTGCACGGACGCGGAGTGGCACGGTTCCGCGAAGATGGTCCGTGTTCTTCGGGAAACCGAAGACCTTGGCCAGGCCGAGATCGCTGTCGTAACCGCCGGGACAAGTGACGTGCCGGTTGCCGAAGAAGCGGCCCTTACAGCAGAGGCTATGGGAAACCGTGTCGTGAGGATATGGGATGTCGGAGTTGCGGGCATACATCGTGTGCTTTCAGAAAGACATCTGCTCCAAGGCGCAAGGGTCGTCGTCGTGGCCGCGGGAATGGAGGGTGCGCTGCCTTCGGTGGTCGGGGGACTCGTTTCCGTTCCGGTAGTCGCGGTTCCCACAAGCATCGGCTACGGAGCCTCTTTCGAGGGCGTCGCTGCTTTGCTTGGAATGTTGAACTCATGCGCATCCAACGTTGTGACCGTAAATATCGACAACGGTTTCGGCGCCGGTTTCGCGGCCGCCCTG
This sequence comes from Acidobacteriota bacterium, assembly GCA_024640445.1. Taxonomy (GTDB): domain Bacteria; phylum Acidobacteriota; class Blastocatellia; order Pyrinomonadales; family Pyrinomonadaceae; genus Aridibacter. The sequence goes on from JAHEEZ010000098.1 coordinate 5,941, forward strand.
ATAAACCGAAAATGGAAGGAATAGACCTTGAAGCCTGAGATCCACCAGAAATTAAGGAGAGTTGCGATATTCGCGATGTTGATGGCGTTCATCGCGGCCGGGGCGGTCGCGGCGGTCGCGCAGAGTCATCCGGATCTTGGCGCCTTGTACAAAGAAGCTGCGACGCGTAAGGGAAAACGCCCGATTATCATTATCCCGGGCATTTTGGGCTCGGAACTGGTGAATGAGCGGACCGGAGAAAAGGTGTGGTTCAGGCTGAGCCGCTCCAAGGATGACGACCTTCGCCTGCCGATCGCTGCGGACACCTTACTTAGCCGCGATAATCTCGTTCCGGGAGACATCGTCAGAAAACTGGACATTCCGGTACTTAGCGACGTAGAGGTTTATCAGCAGTTGGTAAACGCCCTTGAGGAGTCTGGCGGATACACGGCGGCCTCGTGGGATGATCCTCCGAACGATCTTGAAGACAGGTATTTCGTATTTCCTTACGACTGGAGACGTGACAACGTAGAGACTGCAAGAATTTTGTTCCGGCGGGTCGAATCTCTTAAGAAACTCACAGGCAGACCTGACCTGAAATTCAACATCATCGCCCATTCGATGGGGGGGCTCGTAGCAAGATACGCCGCAATGTACGGAGACCGCGATCTTCCGGAGGGCGATCCGGTGCCGGACTGGTCGGGCGATGAACATTTTGCGAAGATCTTTCTTTTCGGCACACCGAATGAGGGATCGGCTGACGCGCTTCAGTTGCTTCTTGAGGGATTCGGCGCGATCCGGAACATAAATCTTCCGTTCGTGCGCGATATTTCACCTGTCGAATTGGTGACAATGCCGTCGGCATTCCAGCTTCTGCCGCACAGAGGAACTTTTCATGTCTATGATGAGAATCTTCAGCTGATGGACGTCGACGTGTTTGCCCCTGCCACGTGGAAGAAATATGGCTGGTCGATCTACGGGGCAGACGATCTGCTGAGTAAGTTCACCGAGGCGGAGATCGGCCGGATGGAGGAATACCTTCGTGTTGTGCTCAAGCGAGCAAGGGACTTCCACGAGGCGCTGGACGTAAAGAACCCGGGCCAGGGCAAGATCGGGTTCTTCATCATCGGCAGCGACTGCATCGACACACTGGACGGAGTAGTGATCTATCGGGACCGTAAGCGCAACCGCTGGGTCACTCTCACGCGTCCCGCATCGTTCAGGCGTTCCGACGGAGTCAGGATTCGGTCTCAGGAACTCAATCGGCTTCTTTTGCGCCCTGGCGACGGACGTGTGACCCGAAGGTCGCTACTCGCGGAAACACTCGCGGAAAATAAGCGGCAAAGCGTTCTTTTCGATTCGGCGATCCCTTTGACTTACGCGCTTTTCATTTGCGAGGCGCACGATCAGCTTACGGGAAACGTTGTCATCCAGAACAATCTATTGACCGCGCTTGTAAGCGAAGCGACAAAATGATCAGGGGTTAAGGAGTATGTAGAGGCGGTCCGCCCAGTCCGACTGGTTTGCGGCAAGAATCTCGTACTGGACTTGCGCAAGAGCGCTATTCCCGGATTTGATATAAGCGCGGCCAAGATTGTAGCGGGCTTTCTCAAGGTTGGGGTTCATGTTAACTGCGGTCGAGAACGCATCCACACTCTCCTGGAATTTTCCTTCCGCTAAATAACTTTCTCCGAGAAAGTTATAAGTTTCCGCGTCCGCCTTGTATGTCCGTAGTTGTTCGAAAGCTTCGATAGAGTCCTTGTAACGCTTTTGCTTGAAATATGCCTTTCCAAGCCGTTCGATGGCGCTGACAAGATCGGGCTTGATCCCAACCGCCCTCCGATAAGCGAGTATCTCTTCGTTGGTTCTTCCCAGCTTCTCAAAACACAGGCCTATCGCGAACTGCGTGTCGGCATTTGTCTGGTCGAGCCTTGCCGCCGTCTTGTATGAATCGACTGCTTCCTGGTAGCGGCCTAAAGCGAAATTCGAGGCGCCAATGTTAACGTGTGTTTCGGGCCAGGCCGGCCGAAGCTGGGCGGCCTTCTTCGAAGCCTTGACCGATTCTTCGTGTTTTCCCAGTATTCCGTAGCAAAATCCGACCTGGTACCACGCCTCTGCGTAGGTAGCATCGGTAGCAACTGCCTGTTCGAAATAGGGAAGTGCCTTCGCGTAATCGTCATTCGAAAGATTTGCCAGCCCTCTCGAATACAGCCTTTCCGCAACGGCGCGCCTTGTTTGCCGGTCTTCCGAGTTCGCGGAGGCGAAGGTCTGCAAGTCGCCGGCTTCCATACGTGAGATCCTGCCGGACGGAACGGCGAAGTTCAGGCTCTGTCCTTCCGCTGCCTGCAGGGTAGCGATCCCGATCACCTCGCCCCTCATATTCACAACCGGTGAACCCGAAGAACCCGGTGAGATCGGAGCCGTTATCTGAATGATCTTTCCATAACCTGGAATTTCACGGACTGCCGATACAATCCCGTTCGAGACGGAGCCTTCGAGACCGAACGGATTTCCGATGACTACGATCGACTCGCCTTCTTCCGGCGCCGTATCAAGTATGGGGAGTGCGATGGCGAACTCCGGCGGCACTGACACCTGGATCAGGGCCAGGTCGCCTTCGCCATCGACCGCCAGTATTCCCCGTGCCGTGTACTTCCTTCCGTTGTTGAGGAGGATCTCGACACGGCTTGATCTTTCAATCACGTGTCGGTTTGTGATTATGCGATCAGGCGCGATGAAGAAGCCGCTTCCCCTGGACAGACTCTTGCCAGAAGCGTCGAATGTCTCGACAGCCACGGCTGAGGGCTTGATCCGCCGAACAAGATCAGGAAGGTAATCCTGCCCGCTGGCTGAAGCCGCTAGTGCCCAGATTGTTGCGGGGACCAAAAGGAATTTAATAAAACGGAGATTCATTGCGAACTCTGCGCGGAATTATATTTGCTTTGGGACAGACAATCAAAGAAATAAAGCGGGAAGGGGAATGAAGCTTTGATAAGGCCGCATATCCTTTAGAAGGATATGCGGCCTGAAGCCTGCGCAGGTTAACAGGATCGGTCCGCGTGAATCTACTGCCGGGCGTATTTTCGGGCGAGTTTTGCCAGTTCCTCAAAACTCTCCGGATAATGGTCGGCAGGGAAGCGTTGATGGATCTTCTTATCTTCAAAAGCCCTGCCTCCAAGGACTATCGGAAGGTTCCGCGTCCTTATACGCTTGCGGAACGAATCATAGTCACGGCTTAGCCGTTCAACATCGGACATTATGGTGGAAGATATGCAAATGAGGTCCGGGCAATGATGAATAACCTCGTCGGCAACCGAGAACAGGGGGGTATTTGAGCCGAAGTTCATCACTTCCCAGCCCTCGCTTTCAAATACCATCTGCACGAGATGAGAACTTAGCTCATGAAAATCGCCTTCTATTGCGAAACAGAACATCAGTTTGCGGCACGAATCTTCCACAGGTGTGACGCTGCGAAGTTTATGTACGGCACACAATGCGGCCCTCGTCGCGAGATGCTCGTGGGCAACGGATAGCTTGCCTTCAAACCAGAGTTCGCCGATCCGCCTCATTGAACCGGACACGGACTCGTCAAAGATCGACGAGAGAGACGCCCCTGCAAGCAGGTCCTTAATAAGCAGGTTCGCTACCTCTTCTTCCTTACCGTTCACAAGCGAATGGAACAGATCGGAGTCGGACAGGTCCTTGTTGACCCTCCTACGAGTAGCGGCGGTCACCACGGATTCATCCCCCGGCCGGCGCTTGACGCCGAGTTTTGATTCCTTCTGGAAACGCGCAACCTCGTCCGCGCGAAAGCGCCGGTGCCCACCGGTAGTTCGCTCAGACTTAATGAGACCCGATTCCGCCCACCGCTTAACGGTGGCGTCGCTTACGTTGCACAGTCTGGCTACGTCTTTTGTTGTGAGATGAATAGGTTCCATGAGTAGCTAATCAAGTATCGCATAATACGCCCGAAACGCTCAAACCCGGAATTGACGAATACTGACGGAATGAACAGGCATCACCATGACTTAGTTTTATTAAAATTCAGATTCCGAAGAATTGGCTTGACAAGCTAGTGCTTCAAGGTTAAACTCAAAAACGCTCAAACCGCTCACGCTGAAAATTTACCGGCAATGCGCGGCGGCGGCATTAAGTACGATCTTATTCGAGCAAGGGGAAGGTTTAACGAACAAGGGCAGGTAAGATCAAGCAGGGCCTGGATGGGGCCGACGTTTATTAGAAAACGGCGGTCCTTTTCCTTTTTTAACTGGGCTTAACATGAGAACACTTCCAGATATCCTGTCCGCTGTGATCCTTCTGAATTCCGCCGCAACTTTCTTTCTCACGGGAGTGATCTGGACGATTCAAACAGTGCACTATCCTTTACTCGCTGCGATCAGCAAGAGCGAGTTTTCCACCCATCACCGATTTCACACAAAGGCGATCGCCCCTGTTGTAGGTCCTGTAATGATCCTTGAGTTGATCACCTCGGCGTACCTGAGCATAGCTCTGTTCGGCAGCGCGCAATTCGAAATTGCACTCGCGGGTTTGATACTCGTGATCGCTATCTGGCTTTCAACCTTCCTGGTTCAGGTAAGGCAGCACAACAGGCTTGCAACAGGCTTCGACGCGCGCGCGCACCTCATCCTTGTTCGTACCAATTGGATGAGGACTGCGGCTTGGTCTTTCAGAAGCCTGCTGGCGATCTGGCTGCTCTCGGCCGTTCTGTCTGACCGCCTTTGAAGAATGTCTCGAATGTCGGTTAGTATTAGGCGTAGAAATACTAATCCGGGATACGGGAAAGGGTGCGAAAAATGGTGGTACTTTTTGCCCGCCTCCAGCGGGCGGTGGTTCTACCTTGACGCAGAATAATAAAAATATGAGTGACAATTTCTTTACGGCGGGGCTTGAAGATGTCGATCCGCTGGTTTTCAAGGCCACAAAGAACGAAGTTTCCAGACAAACCAACGGTCTCGAACTAATTGCTTCCGAGAATTTTGTGTCTGAGGCCGTACTTCAGGCAATGGGTTCGGTCTTTACCAACAAATACGCCGAAGGTTACCCGGGTAAGCGGTATTACGGCGGATGCGAATTCGCGGATGAGGTCGAACAGCTCGCGATCGACAGAGCAAGAGAATTGTTTGGCGCGGAACATGCCAACGTCCAGCCGCACAGCGGCTCGCAAGCGAACACTGCCGTCTATATTGCGGCCCTTGAACACGGCAACAAGATACTTGGAATGGACCTTTCGCACGGCGGACACCTGACTCACGGACACCCTTTGAACTTTTCAGGGATAAATTTCGAGGTGGCAAGTTATGGAGTATCGCGCGAAACGGAACAGATAGATTACGACGAGCTGCAGAAGAAAGTGGAAGCGGAGCGACCGGCAATGATCGTCTGCGGAGCTTCGGCGTATCCGAGGATCATCGATTTTGAGAGGATCGGCGAGATCGCGCGTTCGGTCGGCGCGATGGTTATGGCGGACATCGCACATATCGCGGGAATGGTCGCGGTCGGCCTCCATCCGACCCCTGTGCCGCATTGTGAATATGTAACGACGACCACCCACAAGACCCTTAGGGGACCACGCGGCGGACTGATCCTTTGCAAAGAGGAATTCGCGAAGAATGTGGACAGGAGCGTCTTCCCTGGAGTTCAGGGAGGGCCGCTTGTACACATTATCGCAGCAAAAGCGGTCGCGTTTGGCGAGGCTCTGCGGGAAGAATTCCGTTCATACCAGGCTCAGATACTTTCGAACGCCAAAGCTCTTGCAGATGAACTCACAGCTGGTGGGCTGCGGCTGGTTTCGGGCGGAACGGACAATCACCTGATCCTCGTGGATGTGTTTATGGACGGGAAAGGGATAACCGGCAAGAAGGCTGAAAAGGCGCTGGAGGAGGTCAACATCACGGTCAACAAGAACACGATTCCTTTTGATACGAACAAGCCGTTTGTCGCGTCCGGTATCAGAGTGGGGACCCCCGCCCTCACCACTCGCGGCATGAAAGAAGATGACATGCGCAAGATCGGGAGCCTTATCTCGAAGATCGTCCATGAGCCCGATTCCGAGGATGTCCGCGGCGAAGTCAGGCGGGAGGTAAAGGAACTCACGGGCCGCTTCCCGATGTATCCAGCGCGGCAGCCAACCTTCGGAAGCGAGGCTATCTCCGCAGGATAGGAATCCTTCGATCCGCGAGCCCCCATTAATGAGCAATTTATCGGATATCGGATTTCCGGTCGCCGGAGAACAGGATGTAAACGAAATCCTGATGAGCGCGCTTTCCCGCGTGATGGAGTTGAACTGCCCCCCTTTCGGCAGTTATTACCGCCACGCAGATCCTTCGGGGGCGGAACTTTTCATTCAGGGAAATTCAGACCAGGAATTGATCGGGTTCAATCCCGCCTTCTCCCAGGGTGGCATTGCCACGCTTTTGCTTCTGAGGAGCATTGAAAGAGACACTTCGGAACTTGACGGGGCATTC
>JAHEEZ010000334.1 GCA_024640445.1 Acidobacteriota bacterium
CACCATCCGAATTCGCCGATAGAAAACCGAGCGAGCTTTCGGGCGGCCAGCAGCAGAGAGTAAGCATCGCGAGGGCGCTGGCGTTCGACCCGGAGATCATACTGATGGACGAACCATTCGGAGCGCTCGATCCGATCACCCGTACCGAACTTCACCAGGAGTTCCTGGACCTCAGATCAAAGGTCCGCAAGACGACCCTTCTGGTCACACACGACCTGGCTGAGGCGTTCAAGCTCGGCGACCGGATCGCGCTGCTTCACAATGGAAGGCTCATACAAGAAGGAACCGAAGACGATTTCCTGCGGCGTCCCGCGAACGAGTTCGTCGGGCATTTCGTCGGGACGCAACTCAATGAGCTGTGAGCTGTGAGCTGTGAGCTGTGAGCTGTGAGCTGTTTAGGCCACCCGTTTACGGGTGGCAAGCGGTGCACGACGAGCAGTGAACGGGTGTGACACGACGAGCAGTGAACAAAACATTTTTGCCGCGGATTTTCGCTGATCTTCGCCGATTGCTTTTGATCAGCCCCAGATCCGGCTTTTTGAATCCGCGTATTCCGCGCTGATCCGCGGCTAAGAATTGGCAGTTTTGATCACATCCCACCCGTGAACGGGTGGGCTAAACGAGCATTATTCTTCTACTCACCGCAGACTGCTTTCCACCCGTTTACGGATCGTAAGCCGTAAGCAAAGAATTCTTGCCACGGAATTACGCCGATCTTCGCAGATTGCTTTTGATCAGCCCCAGATCCGGCTTTTTGAATCCGCGTATTCCGCGCTGATCCGCGGCTAAGAATTGGCAGTTTTGATCACATCCCACCCGTGAACGGGTGGGCTAAACAAATACTATTCTTCTGCTCACTGCTCGCCGTCGATCATCGAAAGGATCTTCTTATAAGTGCCGTAAACCTCAGTCGGAGTGACTGAACCCTGGCGGAAGTCCCTCTGGCCTTCGGCAAGCTGTTCGGCGGTGCGTCGCTCGGGTCCAAGGTAACCCACCCTTCGTTCGGCGTTGGTGTAGAAGGCCAGCGTCAGATTGCTGGCGACGATCTCTTTTGATTCTTTGTCCATAATGATTTTGTTCATGCGGGGTCTCTGGGAAATTCAGGTCCCGGCCATTCTTGTGGAAGGGGCCGGGGGGATTCTTCACATCTTAGTATGGGAACGGGGGTCTTGTTAATCCAATTACGACGAAATCTTCATCTCGTAGGTGCGAGAAGTCGGTCCGCGATCCCTAATAAACCATCGACCGACAGCGCCAGCAGGGCAGCAGGTATCGCCCCGGCAAGTATCAATCTGGGCTCATTTAATTCCAGCCCCGTCAGGATCGGTTCCCCGAGTCCGCCCGCGCCTATGAACGCCGCCAGGGTCGCGACGCCAACCGATATAACCGCCGCCGTCCTTACCCCTGCCATGATCGTCGGTATCGCAAGCGGCAGTTGTACGTTCCAGAGGATCTGCCTGTCCTCAAGCCCCATTCCCTTTGCAGCTTCTATCAGTTCCGCATCGACCTCGCGGATGCCGGTGTAAGTATTTCTTACGATAGGAAGAAGAGCATAAAGGAAAAGGGCCGTGATCGCTGAGCGCATCGAAAGGCCGAATCCGGGTATCGGTATCATGAGCGCAAGAAGCGCGAGACTCGGGATCGTCTGGATCACCCCTGTCGCTCCGATCACATAAGAACTGATCCGTTCGTGACTCGTAAGATAGATCCCGAGCGGGACGGCGATCAGGATCGCCAGGATCACCGCGGACGCTGTTAGGAAAAGGTGTTCGCCAATGAGCTTCGCGGTCACGGGGATTCGGGCGACGATGAAGGCGCCCAGGCTGTCGCCTCCGATCGATATGGAATGGACCGGTTCCGCTTCTTTGCCGATCAATCCCTCATCGACCAGGAACGAGCGTGCGACCTCAGCGTATGGCCGGCCGCTTTCTTCTACCTCATAGTTCAGCTCCTGCATCTTCTTTGCGGAGATACGAAAACCCAGCTCGTTCAGGACAGATTCAAGTTCGGGATACCTCTGAAGCGTTTCAAGTCTGACAAGCGGAGCGCAATCATACGGGGGGAAGAAGTTCTTGTCGTCCTCGAGGATCCGCAACGGATACTTAAAGAGCTTGCCGTCGGTGGTGTAGGCGTCCGTCATGTCCGCCTTTCCGGTTCGGACTGCCTCATAGGCGAGTCCGTGTTCCATTCCGCGGGTCCCCGACAACCGGAGCCCGTAATGTGAACGCAGCCCGGGAAGTCCGTCCTCACGGTTCAGGAATTCCAGGCTCCAGGCGGCGGTCAGATCGTCTGCGTGCGCGTTAAGATCCGATATCCGGGTGATGTTCAAACGCTTTGCAGTGTCTTCGCGGATCGCGACCGCGTAACTGTTGCTGAAGCCGAACGGTTCCAGCCAGGTGAGGCCATATTTCTTTTCGAATTCGTCCTTGACGGTCACATAGGTCTCAAGCGCTGTCGGTCCGACGTCCTTCCTGCCAAGGATGACGGACCACGCCGTGCCTGTGTACTCCGGATAGATGTCCGCCTGCCCTTTTTCCAGGGCGGTGAAGATCACCGTCGTCCCGCCGAGTCCTAATTTTCGCACGACGGTAATGTCGGTCCGCGCCTCTATCAACTGGGCGATGACCTCGGCGAGCACGCGGCTCTCGGTGAAGGTCTTGCTGCCCACGGTGACGGTCTTCTGTTGCTGGGCGGAAAGGCCCGGGGTGAGAATGAGGAATGCGAGAATGAAAGCGATTCGAAATGGTCTCATTTTTTCCGACACGACTGTATCGGAAAGAAAGAGAAAATGAAACCTAATGCCGCGCTCAGTCCTTGTAAAGCGGCAGGCACGAAGCGTCGGGATTCTTGGAAGGGACGTCCATAAACTCGTTCATCATCTTCAGCTTGCAAGGGAAGTTGCCGGCGCCATGGCCGCCCTGGTCGATGATAAACAGGTGCGAATCCGACAACTGCTTCCGAAACAGCACTCCGTTTTCCGGCGGTGTGACGGGATCGTACTGGTTGACGAAGATGATCGTCGGTACGCGCGAGGCTTTGAATTGCCTCTGCTCCATCGGAAGCCGCTTTCCGGTCCAGTCCATCCCCTCGATGTACAGGTTCGTGAAGAACCCCAACTGCTCCGGAAAATGAGGCATTTCGCCGTAAAGCTCATCGATCGCCACGGGCGTGTTCGAAGGGTCCATGCTCTCAAAAGCGCTGACGGCGAGGAACATCGACGTGTTGAAACCGCCGTCGACCACATCGGCAAGTTCGTTGTCCAGCGTCTCCTTCAGCATCTTTATGTTTCCGTCCCGAAGCGCATCCAGGTAATCCGGAAACCGGGTCAGCGCGTCGGGCCAGTAAAGCTGACGCCGGAGAAGGTACATCGCGTCCTGCGAATTAATGTGGAAAACGATGCCGTCCAGGGGGACCGCGAGCGACCGCTTCTTTAGCGAATCGACCACTTTCACGTACTCATCGCGGAGTCCCGGATGCTTTGTCGCGCAGGTCTTGTCCGCCTCAC
>JAHEEZ010000335.1 GCA_024640445.1 Acidobacteriota bacterium
TGCCTGTCGCCCTCTTTGAGAGTTCCTTCGAAAGCTTGATCCTCTGCGCCTCTCCGCCGCTCAATGTGGTCGCCGACTGACCAAGCTTGATGTATCCGAGCCCTACGTCCAAAAGCGTCTGAAGCTTTTGCTTGATCTGGGGAATATTCTCCAAGATCGGCAATGCGTCCTCAATAGTGGTGTCCAGAAGATCGGCGATCGAAAGTCCCTTGTATTTCACCGCCAGCGTCTCGCGGTTGTATCGCTTTCCGCGGCAGACGTCGCACGTCACGTACACGTCCGGCAGAAAATTCATCTCGATGCGCTTCATTCCCTGCCCTTCGCACGGTTCGCATCGTCCCGCCTTCACATTGAATGAAAACCTTCCCGCCTTGTATCCTCGTTCCCTGGACTCCGGAAGCATCGCGTAAAGCTCGCGGATCGGCGTAAAGACGCCTGTGTAAGTCGCAGGATTCGAACGCGGCGTGCGCCCGATCGGCTTCTGGTCGATCTCCACGATCTTATCGATCAATTCGAGGCCCTTGATCGAATCGTGTTCAAGCGGCTGAGCGGTCGATCTATAAATGTGCTTCGACAAAGACCTGTAGAGGATCTCGTCGACCAGGGTTGACTTGCCGGACCCTGAGACCCCGCTGACGACAGTCAGAAGCCCAAGCGGAAAATCAACGTTTATGTTCTTGAGATTATGGCCTTTGGCGCCCTTTACGGTGATCTTCTTACCGTTCGGCGAGCGGCGCTTCTTCGGAACCGCGATAGTCAGTTCGCCCGATAGATACCTTCCGGTGACCGACCTTTCCGCGTTCACGATGTCCGAGGGTCTTCCGTGTGCAACCACCTCTCCGCCGTGCGTGCCCGCCGCAGGTCCCAGGTCGATTACATAGTCCGCCTGTTCGATCGTTTCTTCATCGTGTTCGACCACAAGCACCGTGTTCCCGAGGTCGCGCAGTTCCCTGAGAGTATCCAGAAGGCGTTTGTTGTCGCGCGGATGCAGTCCTATCGACGGTTCATCCAGGACGTACAAGACACCTCGCAGCTTGGAACCGATCTGTGTCGCGAGCCTTATTCTCTGGCCTTCACCGCCAGAAAGCGTCGCCGATGAACGGTCAAGCGTGAGGTATCCGAGTCCGACCGATTCAAGAAAGCTCGTCCGGTTGATGATCTCCTTGAGCACCAGACCCGCTATCTTGTCCTGCCTCTCGTTCAGTTTGATCTTCTTGAATAATTTGAGGGACTTGTCGATCGGAAGACTTACATAATCGCCAATCCCGCGTTTGCCCACCTTCACAGCGAGGCTCGCCCTTTGCAAGCGGTGTCCATTGCACTCAGCGCACACGGTCGGAGAGATCATTTCCTCCAACTTCGCCCTAACTTTCTCGGTCGCGGCCTTGTGAAGCCTATCGCGCATCACCTTCACCACCCCTGTCCATTCCTGGCGGTGGACCTTGCGGTAAAAGCGCATCGGTATCTTCCCTTCCACACCCTGGAAGAAATCCGTCTTGATCTTTTCCGGAAGATCTTTATAAGGCGTATCGAGCGGGATCTCTTTCTTGTTCTTCTTGTTGTAGACCTTTATCAGCGCTTCGAGCCCGCCCTTGAAATAGCTGGATGCAAGTTTGTCGATGTCATCAACAAGCGGAAGCTTGTTTGCAGGGAGTGAAGGATCCGGGATCAGTTTGTGCGGATCGATCTCAGCGACCTCGCCCAGGCCTTCGCATCTTTTGCAGGCTCCGAAAGTAGAGTTGAACGAGAAAGAACGGGGCTCAAGCGGGGTGATGTTGACACCGCAATTGACGCAAGCCATCCGCTCGGAATAGAGATTCTCTTCACCATCCACAACCGACACCAGAACGGCTCCATTACCCAGCCGAAGCGCGGTCTTTACGGATTCGGAAAGCCTTTCCTCAACGCCTTCCTTGATCAAAAGTCGGTCGACGACCACCTCGATCGTGTGATTCTTTCGTTTGTTGAGCCTTATTTCTTCGTCCAGATCTCGAAGTTCCCCGTCGATCCGGGCCCTTATGAAGCCTTCCTTGTGCAGCTTTTCCAGTTCCTTGCGGAACTCGCCCTTCCTTCCCCTGACTATAGGAGCGAGGATCATCACACGCTCGCCCATCGGGAGCGCCGCGATCTTGTCGTAGATCTGGTTCACTGACTGGCGGGTTATTGGAAGGTCACACTCTGGGCAATGCGACTGGCCGATCGAAGAGAATAGTAGGCGTACAAAGTCATAGATCTCGGTCACGGTCCCGACCGTCGACCGTGGCGAGCGCGACACCGTCTTTTGTTCTATTGAGATCGCCGGCGAAAGCCCTTCGACGGAATCGACATCAGGCTTTTCAAGCTGGTCGAGGAATTGCCGGGCATACGCGGACAAGGACTCGACGTACCTGCGCTGGCCTTCAGCATAGATGGTATCGAATGCCAGCGAGGACTTGCCCGATCCCGACAAACCCGTGATCACCGTAAACTGGTCACGCGGTATGTCGACGTCGATGTTCTTTAGATTGTGCTGCCTGGCTCCCCTTACGGAGATCTGCTTGATACTCATTCCCTGTCCCACAGATGAGAAAATCGTGTACCTGAAAAACTTTTATTCTATCAGCGGGGGAAGGGAGTTCCAAGTTCGAGGTTCCAGGTTCCAAGCGGGCGGGGCTCACACCATTTCACCTTCCCGTTGAGAGCAGCGCTCCGCGCTGCCAAAGCCGCACCTCGCGCGCTTGAGAAATTAGGCGCGGTGGGACTGCTGTGAGCAAAAACCGTTTAGCCGGCCCGTTTACGGTTGGGTTTCCGACATCAAGAGCGCGACGGCGTTCGCTTAGCGAACATATAACTTAGCCGTGGCCTTCAGGCCACGGAATGGTGAAATTAACGTTTTGAAGTCGCGTAGCGACATTGATCAAATGCGGGACGCCGCTACGCGGCTTCGTATGCTTTTTCGCTGGTTTCCGTGGGCTGAAGCCCACGGCTAAGATAGGTCGTCGCTACGCGACGAGGGAATCATAGTGGAGGTTCTATGGCTGCCGGGCTTCGCCCGCCGATGCGGCGCGAAGCGCAGCTCTAAACGGTCCGTTGAGGGGATCTCCATTCAAGATTCACCATTCACCATTCACGATTGACGAATCGGTTCCCTCGAAGGCGCAAAGAAGTGCCTGCGTCCGTTTGGGGTAGACATCTATCGGACGGCTCCCGGGGTTTACTGGAGGGCTCCCGACGTTGGGAGTGGGATGACGTTCGCATAGCGACGTTTACCTATTACGGGACGCGGCTACGCGGCGGGAGAGTTACGATCACAACCCGATGAGGGCAGGCGCAAATTGTCACCATCTCACTACCATTTCAGCAAAAGGGCGCATGAGTTACGCCCGCGCACGTTAAAGCTGCGGTGCGACGAGCATGTGTTTGCCGTTGCCTGCAGGCCGTGGCCCCATCAGCGAGCGGCGTTGCCGCCAGAGGGTGATTCGCCCTTGGGGTTTTTTGAGTACAAGTAGAGAAAGAATGGAACGC
>JAHEEZ010000336.1 GCA_024640445.1 Acidobacteriota bacterium
GTCGTTGAAGATGAACAGCGCGTCCGCGTACTCCGGCTGTTCTATCATCCAGGCGAAGTCGCCGTATTCACCGGGACGGTCAAAGATAATGCCAATCAGCTCCAAGCCGCTCAGTCTCCTATTGTTGGGGGTCTGGGAATTTGAACTTACCTTACTCTCAAAGCCAAAGAAAAATCAAGAGAATTATTGCAAACATTAATGTTAGAAGCGTAAACAGAAAACAGCCGCCGCAGCCATGGCGGCCGTGGGTCTCGTCCTCCTGCTCCAACGCAGCATAGAAAACCTCGACGTCGTCTTCAAAGTCTCCGTAGTCGTCCATCGATTGAATAATGGCGCAGATTGGCAAGAAGCGGAAATTTAGTTTGGAGGCAGAGGCAGGACCTGTGCCTGCCCAATGCGCCGTTAGGCGCGAATCGTCGTTGACGGGTATGGCCGCGGATTTCACGGATCAGGGAGTGTTTTCACCACAGAGAACATATGGGGCACGGAGGGGTTTTTGGGCGGGTGATTTCTTGATCCTTAGTGTTCCCAGTGTGCTCTGTGGTGAAGTTCCTTGGCCGCGGATCGACGCGGAAAACGCGGATCGGGGAGAGTTTTCACCACGGAGTTCACGGAGCGGTTTTGGGCGGGGTTTCGATCCGCCCTTATTGATCCTCTGTGTTCTCCGTGTGCTCTGTGGTGAAAGTTCTTGGCCGCGGATAACCACGGATGGAGCAGATCGAATTCCTTTTCCGCGTATTCCGCGTCAATCCGCGGCCAGGATCCCTCACGCTCAGATCATCCTTTTTGAAACGATATCGGCTGTGAACGCCTTGCCGTCCCGTGTCCACGAGATCTTTATCGTCTTTCCGGGTACGCGGATCGAGCCGCTGATTGCGAGCCATTTCGCGAAATCGACTTCCTTTCCATCTACCGTCGTGACCGTATCGCCCTTCCTAATACCGGCCGCTTCCGCGGGCGAACCCGCAAAAACATCCTGCACCGAAAGCTTGCCGTCATCTCCCGGTTTCAGGTAAAGGCCGATCATATCGAACTCAAAAGGTTCTCCAATACGGCCGTTGGGTTTCAGGAACATGCGCTTGTTCGAATAATCGAACGTCACAAGGAAACGTTTCATTATGCCCATCCCGATCAAACCGTCCCCTTCCACCGGCATCGGTCCCGTGTTGAACATCGTCACGAGGTTGTTCATTTCCTGCTTTCCGAGCGAGAGTTTTGAGATCCTGGCGTATTTGCCGGAATGGTCGCCGCCGACACCCCCTCCGAATGTTCCTTCTATAGTCTTCTCCGGTACGGCAAATTCCGCGCCCTCTTTGGCGGAGAGCATCAGGCCGGCGTTGGCCCCCGTGTCTATCACGATCTTCAACAAAACATCTTTCTTGCCGTCAACATTTACCAATGCGGAAACATAGGGCTTTGTCCGTGTGACCGTTAACTGGAGTTCCTCGCCGGCCTGCGCGGGATCTAACTTGTCCGGCGAATAAAGCTTGATGACCTGGTTTTCAACGTCGATCTCGACCGCGAACTGGTTAAAGATCGAAGCTCCGATCGCACCGTCCCAGTCCGTCTGCGACAGCGGTCCTTCGTCGTTCATCACGATCACCCTTTGATCCGTGAATCCAAGGCCGCCCAATTTAAGGTCCGCGCCCATAGCCATTCGCGCTGAAGCAGTACCGGAACCGGCGCCGCGGAGCATGACGTTGGCGGCTACGTAATTGAGTTCCATCCCGTCCGCTGACTTTGGTTTCATAAGGAAGATGCCTTCCGGCATCCCAGTGTCCAGGATGAGTCGTACGGTTCTCTTTCCGTTTACCTCAACGGGTACGACGACCTTGTCCAGTTCATATTCGAAGGGTATCTGGTGAACAGGTTCGTTCACTTTTGTTTGACCTGACGCCGCCGACAGGAAGCCTGCTAACAAGGCGAATAGGATAAGGCAGTATTGAAAGAATGATTTTTTATTCATGATCGCTCCCGGCGTACCGTTCTGTTTTTTTCTGCATTTCGAAGTCCCTTTGGCGGAAGTTCCGCCGGAGGGTCTATTTTTCATCGAGTGGAGCCATTACCAGAGTCACCTCCTGCATGGTCCCTTTTCCGCTTCCGACATTTCCCGCAAATATCTCCTCGATCCGATCGACAAGCCCGTTAACTTCGGCGATCTGGCTATTCGTAAGTCTTGCTGAGAACCGCTTTGCGAAGATATCCCTGTATTTCCCTTTGCCAAATTCGTCATCCGGCCGCCGGGCTGCTTTAGCGAAATTCCTTGCAGCAAGACGCGCGATCGAACGGACGCCGTCGATCGAAAGGTCGAGAAGCTCCTCATTTTTGCGCAACTCCATTCCCTTGAAGCTGTCGGCCGCGACGTCATAGATCGCCTCGGTCCTGGCGCCGGAAAGACGAGTATCGGTCTTCACCGCCATCCCCGCTTTCAGTAGTTTGCGGATGTGATAGTGAAGCGAATTGGATCTGCGGCCGATCTTCGGGCCAAGCTCGCTTACCGGCAGAGGGCCGTGTTGGCGAAGTACCTGAATGATCTCCATCGCAACGGGCGACGAGATAATTCGGAGCTGGTCGGCTGTTTCCAGCGGCAATGACTTTTTTCGTTTCGGCGCCATGGAACAAGTATACGCATCATAGTGAAAAAAGTTCAACTATTTCATTATGATTTGAAGGAGGGAGTCGTTTAGAGCCGCGCTTCGCCCTGCCATGCAGCGCGGAGCTTTGCTCGAAACGATGCCATACGCAATGCGGGCAGGGACAAAAGTCCTACCCTTATTCCCCCCCCCTTCTTCTCATTACTGGGACCGACAAACTAAAGTGTGTCGAACGACCATCCTTCTGTCTTCTGACTCTTCCAGGGAGCCCGCGCTGACGCTTGGGCTACTGACACATTCGCTCTGCTCCCTGCCGCCGCTTTTCATTGGTCAATGACCGAAGGGCTACTTACACATTCGCTACGCTCACGGGCAGGGACAAGCCCTGCCCCTACGGCGCCCTGTCACTAATTCGCGGCCCGCGGTGTTATGGAGATGTAAGTGTCTTGAGACAAACATAAATGAAGATCCCCGACACCAGGTCCGGGCAGGAGAAGATTATGAAAAGATTGAAACAGTTTGGAATCATATTTGGCCTATTGGCCCTTTCATTCGTGGGTGCGGCGGTCGTAGCACCGTTCGCCGATGCTGCACATGCGCCTAGACAGGACGACCTTCGGTCAGAGGTTCGCAATGTGTCCGGATTTACCGGAGTGGATATCGGCGGAGCAATGAACGCCAAGATCACAGTCGGCTCGGGCTACGAAGTCGTCATCGAGGCGCGTGACGAAGTGCTTCCAAAGATCAAGACCGAGGTAAGGAAGAACATCCTCTACGTGGAATTTGCGAAAGACTGGAAGAAAGGGACAGGCTGGAAAAAGAATGGAAAAGTGAACGTGACCGTCTCGCTTCCCTCGCTCGACCACCTGGATATCTCGGGCGCGTCGAACGCAACCGTGAC
>JAHEEZ010000337.1 GCA_024640445.1 Acidobacteriota bacterium
GAACAGGCAGACGTGGTCTTCGACAACGAGCTTGCTCGTCCATCCGGCGGATCTCTATGTCGGAATAAGGTCTCAGCGAAACTTCGTCCAGAAGGGAGAGGACATAAAGATCGAGTCGATAGTATCCGATCTGGATGGCAATCTCGTGTCCGGAAAGAAGGCCGAGATCAAGGCGGTGCTGCGATCGTGGGAATTTGCGAACGGCAAATGGGAAGAAAAGATCGTCGATGAGCAAAACTGCGCCGTGACATCCGCCGCTGAGGCGCAGATGTGCCGTTTTCCGGCGAAACAAGGAGGGCGGTACACGATCACTGCGCTTGTGATGGACGACCGCGAGCGGTTTAACGAATCGGAAATGACGGTCTGGGTTGCCGGCGGCAAGATGCCTCCGAACCGGAACGTCGAACAGGAAAAGGTGGAAATAATCCCAAGCCAAAAGGATTACAGGGCTGGAGATACCGCCGAGATTCTTTTGGTGGCTCCTTTCACGCCGGCTGAAGGAATACTGACTCTCCGGCGCGAGGGCATCGTGAAAACCGAACGCTTTTCGATGGAAGAATCATCGCTCACGCTCAAGATCCCGATCGAGGAGGCATACCTGCCGAACATTTATGCGCAGGTCGATATCGTCGGCGCAGCGGTCAGAACCAACGACGACGGCGAGGTGAACAAGGATCTCGCCAAGCGGCCGGCTTACGCGAGCGGTTCGATAAATCTTTCTGTCTCGACCGCTTCGAGGGAACTTGAAGTTAAGGCCGAGCCGAAGGACTCGACCCTGGAACCGGGCGGTGAAACGACCGTTGATGTCGCTGTCATGGACTATCAGGGCGAACCCGTAGCGAACAGCGAAGTCGCGCTTGTTGTCGTGGATGAAAGCGTACTAGCGTTATCGGCGTACAATCTCGCGGATCCTATGAGCGTCTTCTATTCTCAGAGGGGAGCTGGCGTAGCCGATTATCATATGCGGGGCGACGTGTTGCTGAGCAATCCGAAGGATGTCGCGCCGCCTCCGCCTCCGCCTGCACCTAGTCCGGCATCAGCGAAAATGGCGCCGGGAATTGCGGGTCGTGCGGCGCAAGAAAATGCGATGGTGATGGCGGATGAATCTGCTGAAGCGCAGGACTCCGGCGGTGAAGGGGGAGCGATAGCGCTCCGAAAGAACTTCGACGCGCTCGCGGTTTTCGCACCATCCGTCAGGACCGACTCTAATGGAAAGGCATCGGTTAAGGTCAAGCTTCCGGATAACTTGACCCGATATCGAGTTATGGCCGTTTCGGTCGATCAAGCGAAGCGCTTTGGCAAGGCAGAATCGGCAATCACAGCCAGGCAGCCTTTGATGGTCAGGCCTTCGGCTCCGAGGTTCATGAACTTCGGTGACAAGATCGAATTGCCGGTCGTAATTCAGAACCAGACCGACAAGGATCTGGCGGTCAACGTGGGCGTCCGCGCTTCTAATGCGACGCTTACCTCCGGCGGCGGCCGAAGGGTCATCGTCAAGGCGAACGACCGCGAGGAGGTGAGATTCCCGGTCTCGGCAGACATGGCGGGAACGGCGAGATTCCAGTTTGCGGCGAGTTCCGGCAAGCATTCTGACGCTGCCGAGATCAGCCTTCCGGTCTGGACGCCCGCGACGACCGAAGCATTCGCGACATACGGCACGACAGACAAGGACGAGCCGATAATTCAGCCGATCCAGGCCCCGGGCGACGTCTATTCGCAGTTCGGAGGCCTGGAGGTGACGACGTCTTCGACTCAACTCCAGGAACTGACCGACGCGTTCATCTACCTTTACAACTATCGCTTTGCGTGCACCGAGCAGGTGTCGTCGAGGATGATCTCGGTCGCTGCGCTGCGCGACGTCCTCAAGGCGTTCAAGGCAGAAGACATGCCTTCCGAGGCTGCGATCAAGGCGCAATTCGCGGCAGATATCAAGATCCTGCAGTCCAGGCAGGACTCCAACGGGTACTTCGGCCTTTGGAGGCGAGACAATGAGCGGTACAAATATCCGTTCGTGACCGCCCACGCAGCGCACGCGCTGATCCTCGCCAAAGCGAAAGGTTACGACGTCCCGCAGGAAATGCTCGACAAGGTCAAGCCTTACCTGAGTGACATTGAGAAGTACTACGACGAATGGCACAAGTCGCCGCAGGTGCGCTGGACGATCTCGTCCTACGCGCTATATGTGCGGAACCTGATGGGCGACAACGACGCGGGCAAGGCTAAGAAATTGCTCGCCGAGGCGACGATCGAGAAAATGCCGTTCGAGGCGCTCGGATGGCTGATGCCGGTGCTTATCGACGGAAAGAACTCCGACGCTGAGATCACGGCCATCAAGCGGTTCCTGCTCAACAGGACCTCAGAAACCGCGGCGACGGCTCAGTTCAACACAGACTATGGCGACGGCGGCTGGGTAATCATGCACTCGAACCGAAGGGCAGACGGCGTCCTCCTCGAAGCGATGCTCAAAGCGGAAGCGGCCGACAAGGCGACAGGCACAGGCAGCAGCGCCGGTGACCTTATCCCCAAACTCGTCCGCGGGCTTCTGGATCATCGCCAGAAGGGCCGCTGGAGCAACACCCAGGAGAACGTGTTCATTCTTCTCGCGCTGGACAAATACTTCCAGGCTTACGAGAAGGTGACGCCGAACTTCGTCACTCAAGTTTGGCTCGGGAACGCATATGCCGGTGAGCAGGTGTTCAAGGGACGTTCGGTTGATTCGAACCAGCTGGACATTCCTATGAGCTACCTGATGGAACAGGGCGGAGTCGCGAATCTTATCCTCAATAAGAAGGGGCCAGGTAGGCTCTACTATCGGATCGGGATGAAGTACGCGCCGAAGGACCTTCGCTTGAAGCCCGCTGATTACGGCTTTACCGTGCTCAGGTCATATGAGCCGGTCGATGAAGCGGCGGACGTGACACAGGGCGCGGACGGCGAATGGACCATCAGGGCGGGAGCCCGGGTCAGGATCAAGCTGACGATGGTCGCCCAGGCGCGTCGTTATCACGTCGCACTTGTCGATCCGCTTCCGGCAGGCCTCGAGATACTGAATCCGGAACTCGCAGTGACGGAAAACATTCCTGGGGGCCAGCAGGGCATTACTTCGGTGACCGAGATTGGAAGCCGCAGTTATGGGTTCAGCTCTTATTACTGGCGTTCGCACTGGTTCGAACATCAGAATTTCCGAGATGAAAGGGCTGAGGCATTTTCGTCTTTGGTCTGGGGCGGCGTATACAACTATTCGTACGTGGCACGTGCTACCACGCCCGGCGAGTTTGTCGTTCCCCCCGCGAAGGCGGAAGAAATGTATCATCCGGAAACCTTTGGAAGGAGCGGCACGGACATCGTGAAGATCAAATAGATAAACTCGAGTTATCTTCTCAGGCGCGGGCTTCGCAGTCCGTGCCTTTTTTTGTTTCAGCGCGCCCGGCCCACTCTTCAGGACTTGCCATTTACCCGCTCAATAAGCAAACTCTTGGTGACGTGGGAAC
>JAHEEZ010000338.1 GCA_024640445.1 Acidobacteriota bacterium
ATGGTCTGTGAACGCGACACTCCCGATAAACCGACCGGCCCTGCATTTTCAGGATCCAGAAGCGCTTCAAGCGTCTCCCTTGAGATCACGATCTTTGAATCCTTTGCTTCCGGATCAATCAAGATCTGGATCTTTGCCTTTACTGGTTTCGCCTTTGCAGGCGGCGGCGCTTCATCCGCGAACAGTGCCGCGGCTGAGACAAGCGCGATGAACACGATCAGGACGGTCCGTTTCATAATTTTGCTCCTTCACGAAAAGTTGCCGGGATTATAGCAGTTTGCCGGGCCTCCGAAACCGAATTGTTTCGGAGCGCATAGCAGCGGACCTGCAGACGGCATCCGCTGCGATGCGCTTTCGCAGGTTCTGCGCTGTTCGCGCATTTTGACGAATGAGTTACAATGCGGTCTTAAACCAATCATATAAAGAGGGCCTTTGATGAAAGCACAACTGAAAGATTTCATGGATCAGATCGGAAAGGACGCCGTGGCTATAATTCCCGCGGCTCACGAAAAGACGCGCAGTTATGACACCGAGTACAAATTCCGGCAGGATTCGGATTTCTGGTATCTGACGGATTTCCCGGAACCCGATGCTGTCGCTGTGATCTCACCTGGCAAGAGGACGAAATACACGATGTTCGTGCGCCCGCGCGATCCTATTATGGAAACCTGGTACGGCAGGCGCGAAGGCACTGAAGGAGCGGAAAAGAACTTCGGAGTCCAAAAGGCCCATTCGGTGGAGAAATTCGCGAAGATGCTCGGCAAACTGCTCGACGGGCACAACAAGCTTTACTACAGGTTTGGTGTCGACAAGGCGCTCGACGCGATGATCCTTGAATACCTGTCCACCCAGAGATTCACAAGGATCAAGACGGCATATCCGCCGCACACGATAGTCGATCCGACGATCATCATCCACGAAATGCGGCTTCACAAGACCGATGAGGAGATCTCGAAAATGCAGATCGCCTCGGACATCGCCGCGGAAGCGCACGTGCTGGCGATGAAGAAGGTGAAACCGGGAATGAACGAGTTCCAGGTTGAATCGCTACTGGAAGCATATATGCGCGAAAAGGGAGCCACAGGAGTCTCTTACAATTCGATCATCGGAGGCGGCGACAATGCGACGATCCTTCATTACGTTGAAAACAAAGCCGACCTAAAGAACGGCGACCTGCTGTTGATCGACGCCGGCGCGGAATACGAGGGCTACGCATCTGACATCACGCGCACATTCCCCGTAAACGGCAAATTCTCCAAAGCGCAAAAAGATATTTACGAAGTGGTGCTTGATACGCAGAAAGCGTGTATCGAGGCCACTGTCGCCGGTACGACGATCAAACAGCGGCAGGACCTTTCCATCGAGATGCTGACCGAAGGTATGAAGAAGGTCGGGCTGCTCAAGGGCGCGACCAAGACCCTGATAAAGAACAAGAAGTACGAGAAATACTACATGCACGGGGTAGGACACTACATCGGAATGGACGTACACGACGCGGGCCGCTATTTCACGGATCAGGGCGCTTCGGATTCGAGGCCGTTCGAACCCGGGATGGTCCTCACCGTAGAGCCGGGCATCTATGTCCCGCCCGATGACAAGACCGCGCCTGAAAAATACAGGGGTATTGGCATAAGGATCGAGGACGACGTTCTGGTAACCGAAGACGGGAACCGAAATCTGACGACCAAGGTGCCGAAAGAGATCGGGGAAATAGAACAAATAATGAACGGCGGGAGATCGAAAGCTAAAAGCGCCAGGAAGTAGGATTTGCGGTCTCGAAAAGTATTGATTTGAACAGGAAGAAGGCCGCGGAGAACATCTCCGCGGCCCTTCTCTTTCCCGATCAGTCAGGCATCAGTACCTTTGGATCCTCAAGATCTGGTCGAAAACCGACCCGGTCATATAAAGCGAGGCGTTCTCGCGGTAACCGTAATCTTACTACGCTGCACTGATGATCATGTCAGAGGCCCGCACAGCAGCCAAGAAGGAGAGAGTATTCAGCTGCAGTCTTAAGGCGTAAGCCATTTCATCGCAAGTTCCCCGTTACTCCATTCGAAAAGGGATCTTCTGTGGCCGCGCACATCCAGTTCCATGACATCCACCTTCACGATCTGTGTTGAGATAACGGCGAAGTTCTTCCTTCCCTCGCGGCTTTCCTCCGGAGTCGGCTCGCGGTTGACGATCTCATCCGGCATCCCGTGGGTCGGCTTCTTGCTGACCCCGCTGGGCGCCTTCCCTATGTAGCAGCGCCTCGCGAAAAGAGATGTTGCGTCCCATTGCTCGTCAGCGAGTTCATCATCCAGGTGGATCTGCGCCAGTCCGGAGATCCTGGCCTGGAAATTCTCTCCGGGATGATAGAACACCCAATTCACTGTCGGATTCGATCGGATGTGGGCCAGCTTGGGCGATCCGGAATGTGCGTGAAACGCCAGGCGGGCGGGGCTACGCCAGAACCTTCGCAGAACCACGACCCTCAGTTCGGGCGCCCCGTCGCAGACGGTTCCGAACACGGGTGTGTGGAACGGATGTTTCGACTGGAGCACACCCAGATCCATGTGTTTCCAGACCTTCTTGAGTATGTCCCCGTGCGAAACGGGTTTTTGCCATATTCCTGACATATGAAAGTTATCCGAGTTTGCTGAGTTCACTGAGTTCACTGAGTTCAGCGAGTTCACTGAGTTGAGCTAGTTCACTGAGTTCAGCGAGTTCCCCATCTCGGTCAACTCACCGAACTCGCCGAACTGATTCAACTCCCCAGAATTTCAATGATCGCGGTCGCGAACTCTGCGGTTGAAGCCTTGCCGCCAAGATCCGGAGTCCTTATGTCCGTCTCGGCGAACACCTTCATGATCGCCGCTTCCATACGGTCCGCAGCATCGCGCTCGCCGATATGACGGAGCATCGTTATTCCGGAAAGCATTATCGCCGTAGGGTTGGCTATTCCCTGACCCGCGATATCCGGAGCCGAACCGTGCACGGCCTCAAAGACCGCACCCATTTCACCAATGTTTGCTCCCGGCGCAAGTCCCAGGCCGCCTATCAAGCCGGCGCAGAGGTCCGATACGATGTCGCCGTACAGGTTCTCCATCACGATCACATCGAACTGTTCGGGCCGCATCACCAGCTGCATGCAGGCATTGTCAATGATCTTGTCATCTGCTTCGATCCCAGGGAACTCTTTCGCAACGTTGTAGAAACACTCAAGAAACAGGCCGTCCGACAACTTCATTATGTTCGCCTTGTGCATCGCGGTGACCTTCCGCCGGCCATTGTCGCGCGCGAACTCGAATGCGTATTGTGCGATCCTCGTCGAAGCCTTCTCGGTGATGATCTTCAGAGACTCGACCACTCCAGGCACCACGATATGCTCAAGCCCCGCATAAAGGCTCTCAGTGTTTTCGCGGACGATGACGAGATCAAGTTCAGGGTATCTGCACGGCACGTTCGGAATAGCCTTGATCGGCCGCACGTTCGCATAAAGGTCGAGCGC
>JAHEEZ010000339.1 GCA_024640445.1 Acidobacteriota bacterium
AAGAAATGTATCATCCGGAAACCTTTGGAAGGACCGGCACGGACATCGTGAAGATCAAATAGATAAACTCGAGTTATCTTCTCAGGCGCGGGCTTCTCAGTCCGTGCCTTTTTTTTGTTTCAGCGCGCCCGGCCCACTCTTCAGGACTTGCCATTTACCCGCTCAATAAGCAAACTCTTGGTGACGTGGGAACACTTACCGAAAAAGTCGCAAATATTTTAAGGGTCGAGTCCGAAGCGATCGAGCTGGCAGCGGGGCGGCTGGATCCGGGGTCTGTCGAAAACGTGGTCGGGAAGATCATGGATTGTTCCGGAAAGATAATCGTTACAGGGGTCGGCAAGTCCGGAGTGATCGCACAGAAGATCGCCCAAACCCTTACTTCGACCGGGACCGTCGCCGTCTTTGTGCATCCGTCCGATGCGCTTCACGGCAGCCTTGGGGTCATTTCGAAGGGTGATGTTGTGATCGCGCTCTCGAATTCCGGCGAAACTGAAGAGATACTCCATCTGCTTCCCGCGCTTGAATCGCGCGGGATCGAGATGATCGCGATCGTCGGAAACGTCAATTCCACCCTTGCGCGGAAGTCGAGCGCATTTCTTGATGCCTCAGTGGACAAAGAGGCCTGTCCCTTAAACCTGGCTCCGACGACTTCG
Source organism: Acidobacteriota bacterium (assembly GCA_024640445.1). Lineage (GTDB taxonomy): Bacteria > Acidobacteriota > Blastocatellia > Pyrinomonadales > Pyrinomonadaceae > Aridibacter. Next base: position 654 of record JAHEEZ010000339.1, read on the forward strand.
ACGACCGTCGCGCTCGCGATCGGTGACGCCCTGGCTATGACAGTTATGGGCGAGAAAGGTCTTACCGCCGAAGACTTCGCGGCGAATCATCCGGCCGGCCGGCTTGGAAAGCGGCTCACTTTGAAAGTCGGCGGTTTGATGCACGAAAGCCCGAATGTCAGGGCTGATGCGGGCTGGATCGAGGTCGTGAAAGCGATTTCCGGCTTCGCGCTTGGAGCCGTCAATGTGGTCGCAGAAGACGGAACTCTTGAGGGAATAGTAACGGACGGCGACCTTCGACGGACGATCGAACAAGTATCTACCGAGAATCTTGCTAACCTGAATGCGCGTGAAATGATGACGGCCTCACCCATCACCGCTTCGCCAGAAATGCTCGCTTATGACGCTCTCCGACTTATGGAAGACCGGCCGTCTCAGATATCGGTTCTCCCGGTTGTCGACGGCGGGCAGCGCTGCGTCGGTCTTGTCAGGCTTCATGATCTGGTGAAAAGCGGCCTATAAACCTCTCAAAACTCAATTGTTTTGCCTGCCGAAGGGGACTTGCGGACCAACCCGTATGCTTTCAATTTCTTTTCGTTTGTGAGAATTTAGACTCATATGCGAAGCGTTCTTACGGCAGCACAGATGCGCGAAGCCGACCGCCTGACCACTGAGGAATGCGGCATCCCTTCGATCGTCTTGATGGAGAATGCCGCCAACGCGGTCGCGTCCGCGATCGAAGACCGTTTTGATTTCGGGATCGGGGATCTGAGCGCCCTGATTCTTTGCGGCAAAGGCAACAACGGAGGCGACGGTGCTGCTGTCGCAAGGCTTTTGTGGCTTCGTGGCGTTTCAGTCAGGGTTCTTCTGTTTGGGAACATCGAAGACACGAAAGGGGACGCGCGAGAAAATTTCTCGATCGTTAGAAATCTTAGTGAAGCCTCGAACGAAGCGGGCGGCCGCATTGAGTTTGCCGAGGTAGCCGAAGTGGGTCGCTGGATTGAAGCGATCAGGAGCGAGCTTGAGAGGTTTGACGTTGTCGTTGACGCGCTTTTCGGAACCGGTTTGTCGCGGCCTGTCGAAGGTGACCTCGCCAAGATCTGCGAAATGCTGGGCCGAATGGACGATCCCGGCGACCCGTTGGTCGTATCGATAGATGTCCCGTCCGGTCTCGATGCCGACAAGGCGGAGCCGATCGGCCCTCACGCGTTCGCTGATCTGACGGTCACATTTACTTCCCCCAAACCGGCCAATGTTCTGCCGCCTGCATCACGCGCCAACGGAGAACTCATAACGGCGGGAATCGGAACGCCGACGGAAATTGTGGATAAGACCGGGTCGCGGCTGTTCTTGTCCGATCACGGGGACGCACACGAGTGGCTCAAGAAGACGGCATTCACGGATTCTTCATACAAAAAGACCCGCGGGACGCTTTTGATCATAGCCGGTTCGGAGAAATACACCGGGGCAGCGGTGCTCGCGGCAAACGCAGCCTCGGAAACGGGAGTTGGGATGGTTACGCTCGCATCACCGAAGAGCGCATTCGGACCGATCGCGGAACGTGTAATTCCGGAGGTAATAACGGTCGCCTTGGAGGAAACCGCTTCCGGAAGCGCATCGTCGGATTCGTATGACACGATCGCAGGCGTCGCCGGCGGGATGGACGCGATCGCCATCGGATGCGGTCTCGGATCCGAAGAAGAGTCAACAAGAGAACTCGTAAGAAAAGTGATCGAAGAGAGCGACGTTCCTGTCGTCGTCGATGCCGACGGGCTTAACTCGATCGCACCGATCTCCATTCGTGGCAAGGAGGGGCGGCCGCTGATACTGACACCGCACCAGGGCGAATTTCTAAGACTTTTGGGAACTGAAGACAAAGGCGTACTTGATGATCGAGTAGGTGCGGTCCGCAGATTCGCCGAAGATTTCAGTCTGATACTCGTACTGAAGGGTGAGCGGACGCTTGTCGCCTCGCCAAAAGGCGACGTCGTCATAATCAGTACGGGGAATTCAGGTCTCGGAAAAGCGGGGAACGGTGACAACCTGACCGGGATAATAGCCGGATTCGTCGCACAATCACACAGGTTGGGTATCGATCTTTTTGAGACTGTTGTCGCAGCGGTGCATCTCGCGGGCCTTGCCGGAGATATAGCACGAGGCGATTTCGGTGCACATTCGATGCTTGCCAGCGATGTCCGCAGGTCGTTTGCCGCAGCTGTCAGATTTGTCGAAAGAGACTTGGAGTAACGTTTCCGCCCTTCGCTGACCGATGGACGCAAATCATACGGAAAATCTGAGGGATCTTGTCGGCCGGATGATCTCGTGCGAAGACCCTGAACAGACATTCGGGCTCGGCGCGAAGGTCGGCGGCCTGCTAAAAGGCGGGGAGATTCTGCTTCTCAGCGGTCCGCTCGGCACCGGAAAGACGCTCTTTACGAAAGGCATGCTAAGCTCTCTGGATTTTGACGAAGCGGAGGTCACAAGCCCTAGTTTTACGCTCGTGAATGAGTACGACGCCCGCCTCACCGTTTATCACATCGATGTCTGGAGGCTGGACGATCCTTCGGGCGCCGCCGCTTCGATCGGACTTGACGAACTCCTCGACGACGCGGAATCAGTGAAGATCATCGAGTGGGCGGAAAAGCTTGGTGATTATCCGTTTCCTCCTGACGCGATCAGGATCCTGATCGCTGGTGACGGCGAATCACCGCGGTTAGTAAGTATTCTTGATGCGGAGCACGTATGAGGAGGTTTCTGAGGTCAAGTGCTTCTCTTCCGATCCTTGTAACAGTGTTCGTTCTCGGCTCGGCAGCGC
>JAHEEZ010000099.1:0-947 GCA_024640445.1 Acidobacteriota bacterium
TACTTTCCGCTGACGATCATCTTCACGGTCGTTTCGGCGTCCTCGCTCCCGTGCGGCGTGACCAGTTCGATCGCGAGCGTCGCAAGGTGAATCAGGATCATCGCCACCGAAACGAACGCAATGACCGAAGTGATGCCTATGTTCATCACGAGAAAGAAGTTTGCCACAAGGAAAACCGCCAGACCCGCCATTATCGAGTGCACGATCATATGCACGCCGAGCATAGGGCTTTGCCACAGGTCGCGTCCCTTCGCCTGTGCGAACAGAAATGCCGTGTAAACGGCAGAAAGCAGAGCGAACACCAGCCCGAGCGCCTCAAGTATCGGAAGATACTTGTAGAATCCTCCGAAGGAAGCGATCAGCCAGGCGGTCAGGATCGCGCCGTAGATGGTGATTATGTAGGCACCGCGCGAAAGCCAGGACTTCCATTGCGGCCTAAGCAGTACGTAAAGAAAACGGTCCGGACGGCCCAGGTCCAGGATAAGAAGGATCCCCGTCAGTCCGAGAAAGATGAAAGCCACGATGGCGCCGATCTGCTTGAACAACTCAGGTACCTGGTAAAAGAGAATGCTTCCCACCACCGGAACGATGAACGCTCCCGCCGCGATCGCTTTCGTAAGGATGTAAGCCGAGACCTCCCAGCCCCAAAGCATCCCCTTCGAAGGGGCGTCATAAACGCGCTTCGGTTTCTTGCGGCCCTCGATCTGGACCAGGCCGTTCGGCGCTCCATTCGAAGACTTCCGCATATCCGCGTACTTGGCGTACTTTCCTACGCCCGTCGCCTGGCTCGACCACATATAGTCCGTATCCGGATGCGCCTCACCAGGTTCCAGCGAAGCGTTGTCGCCGTCAATATAAAACAGCTTCGGATTCGTACCTTTTTCTGCCTTTCGTACCGAAACCGTTTCCCGTGCCAGCAGATGCGAGATCTCGGCGTCCGGATTGTC
>JAHEEZ010000099.1:957-12141 GCA_024640445.1 Acidobacteriota bacterium
GCGGCGGTCTTCGTTTCGGGATGGATATAGAGCGCGTCGTACGGGCATGCCTGCGTGCACGCTTTGCAGCTTATGCAGCGGCGGTCGTCAAAATCGACTATGCCGTCCTTTCGCGTGTGAAGCGCCTCGGTCGGGCATATCTCGACGCACGGGGCGTCGGCGCAATGGTTGCAGCGCATCACGCTGAACAGGCGGCGCGTGTCCGGGAACTCGCCTTTTTCTATGTACTTGACCCACGTGCGATTAACGCCCACGGGCACGTCGTGTTCCGATTTGCACGCGACGGTACACGCGTGGCAACCGATACACTTGCGGTTGTCGATGATGAATCCAAAGTTCATGGAGAGTGAATCGTTTGTTTAGTGAATCGTAAACCGTAAATCGTGAATAGTAAATCTGGAATAAGTACCCGGAGCGGTAGCGGCGGGCAAAAGAAGAGTAACCGCAGAGACGCTGAGGCGCAAAGGGGAAATTGGGTAGCTCCACCTGGCGTGACTTCCGAAAGGTATATTGCGTTGACGAATTTAAGGTGGAAGCGGATGGGGACGATGCGGCGATCAGGTAACCGGGCACATCCAGCCAGTGACAATCACACTTTCGTCATTGCGCCTCCGTGCCTCCGCGGTTAGTTCCAATTATTCCCGCCGCTGCCGCTCCGGGTGCCAATTTCATTGGTCAATGGTCAATGTACATCGTTCAATGAGCAGCCTGTCGCTCCGTCCCGAACTACGCCCTCCCTGACGGTCGGGCTAGTGACACAATTAACGATTCACGATTCACTAATCTTGGCTATCATCTCCTCGACCGCCTTGTAGAGGCCCGTGAAAACGGCGCGCGAGATGATGTTGTGGCCTATGTTGAATTCGGTGATCTCGGAGATCGCGGCAAGCGCTCCAACGTTCCGATAAGTGAGTCCGTGTCCCGCCGCAACCTTCAACCCGAGGCTTGTTCCGTGGACGGCGGCATCGCGTATCCTTTCCACTTCTCTCGCCGCGCGGACGGCGCCTTCTCCATGCGCCGCCTTCGCCCCCAGGGTCATTCCGGCATATTCTCCGGTGCAGAGCTCGACCTGCTGGATCCCTATGGATTGGGCAGCTTCGATATGCCTCGCGATGGGATCAACGAATGCGCTGACGAAAATGCCTGCGTTCCTGAGCTTTTCAACCGCCGGTGCCAACGAGGCGAGATTCCCCGCGACATCGAGCCCGCCTTCAGTCGTTACTTCGTTCGGATTCTCCGGAACCAGTGAGATCGCGTCCGGCTTGGTTGAGACGCCGATCCCGATCATTTCGTCAGTAGCGGCCATCTCGACATTCAGATAGGTCGTCACGACCTCCCGCAGTAGTTCGATGTCGCGGTCCTGGATATGCCTGCGGTCGCCGCGTATGTGCACGGTGATGCCGTCGGCACCCGCCTGCTCGCAGATCACCGCCGCCGTGATGATGCTCGGCTCGATGGTCTTCCGCGCCTCGCGGATCGTGGCTACGTGGTCTATATTGACGTTTAATTTCGCTTTCATCTTTCATTGCACATCGATCAATGATCAATGGAGGTTCAGTTTCAATTTCATTGATCGATGATCGATGCTCATTGAGCATTGTAGAGGCCTTTTCGGCCTCGCTTCCTGATCTCCCGTATCTCCCCAACCATCCTGAAGCTGTCGCGGAAGATGCTGACCTTTGTACCCTCACAGTGGTCCCATCGAACCGGTATCTCTTTCAAACGCAGACCGTTATGGTGGGCGGCATAAAGGAACTCGACATCGAATCCGAACCTGTCGATCGTCATCTTATCAAGAAGCGGCCGGAACTTCTCCATACTAAAAGCCTTGAAGCCGCACTGAGTGTCCCAGAAGGGAAGCCCGGTCAGAGTTCTAACCAGCAAATTGAACACCTTTCCGCCCTGTTCGCGCCGCCACGGCTGGTGAACACCGATAAGCTCGCGGTCGAGCGCCCTTGAACCTAAGCAGACATCGTATCTGTCCTCCAGGATCGGATCCACGAGCTTTGGCAGTTCCGTGATCGGGGTCGAAAGGTCGGCGTCCGAGAAAAGCGCCACCTTTCCCTCGCATTCCAGAAACCCGGTCCGAACGGCGAATCCCTTACCGCGATTCTCTTCGTAACGTATCACTCGGCTGGCAACATCGGTGCAATCCGCCAGGACCGCGTTCGCGACCTCAGCAGTCTTGTCCGACGAGCCGTCGTCCACCACCAAGATCTCGGCCTCCGGTCTTGATTCCCGAACATACGCACAGATCTTCTCCAGCGTGGCGCCGAGTCGGTCTTCCTCGTTGTAAGCGGGGATCACTATTGAAAGGGTGCGGTCCATTTGAATTTGCTATGGTAAACGGTGCGAAAAAATTTGTAAATCCGAATTTAACTGTGGATTGCCGGCATAAGAAAAGACAAGTCCATGTGGTATATTTTAGGCCTGTGTTTATGAAAGGCATTAATAAATTCTTGCTCGCGGGTGTCGTGCTGGTTTTATCAGGAGCATTGATCGGAGGCATCTTCGGGCGTCTTCCCGGAAAGACCAAGTCGAACAGCGCCGTAACAGCGGCGGAGGTAGTCGGGGATTTCGGCGAGGCGCTCGCAGTGGTCGACAAGAACTACATTGACAAGGTCGACCGCGAGCAAGTGCTCGACAGCTCGATCCAGTCGATGCTTTGGTCGCTCGATCCGCATTCCTCTTTCTTCACAAAAGACGAACTGCGAAAGCTTTACGAAGAGCAGGCCTCAGAGTTTTACGGTATCGGGGTCTCGATCCTGCAGTACCGTGACGGCGTTTATGTACAGTCGGTGATACCCGGGACTCCGGCCGACAAAGCGGGACTGAGATTCGGCGACCGGTTCGTCCGGATCGAGGGAGAGAACGCGACGGAATGGACCAGTTTTGAGGTTTCGCAAAAGGTCAGGGGAATTCGAGGCACGCCCGTGAACCTGAAGGTCGAAAGGGCAGGCGTCGATAAGCCTCTGGATTTCAAGATCGTGCGAGACGGAGTGCCTTACCCCTCGATCCGAAATCATTTCATGCTGAACGACGGGGTCGGATATGTCGCATTGTCAGGCGGTTTTCAGGAAACGACCGACGCCGAACTCGACAGTTCTATCGCCGATCTGAAGAAGCAAGGGATGCAAAGCCTTGTTCTCGATCTGCGCGGTAATCCCGGCGGACTTCTACCGCAGGCGATCGAGGTCACGAGCCGTTTCATTCCCAAGGGAGAAGCGGTTGTGACGGTGAAGGGCCGCGCAAAGGGATTTGATACAAGGGAAATAGATTCGGTGGGCAGCAAGGTTAGCGACTTTCCGCTTGTGCTGCTGATCAACGGCGGTTCGGCATCGGCTTCTGAGATCGTCGCCGGCGCGATCCAGGATTATGGCAGGGGTCTTGTGGTGGGCACCGAGAGCTTTGGAAAAGGACTCGTTCAAAAGATCTATCCGCTTCCGTATGGCACGGGAATGACCCTGACAACTGCAAGGTATTACACGCCATACGGGCGTTCGCTTCAGCGCGACTATTCGTCCGGCTCGATCTACGATTACTACACTCACAGCAACGGGGAAGAAAAACAGAACGGCAACGGCGGGTCGGCCGTGGAAGCAAAGCCAAAACCAAAAGGCATCGCGGTGAAGACTGCCGGTGACCGCGTGTTTTACGGAGGCCGCGGTATTGAACCCGACGTAGAGGTCCAGGGCCTTTCGCTTTCGCCCGTCCGCGCACGGATCAACGAAGCAGCCTTCTTTTTTGTAAGGCAGCTGGTAGCGGGAAAGGTTAAAGGATTTGAGCAGCTCAAGACGGAAAAGCAGAGCTTTGAGAACGTGGTGCCCGGCGGAAAGCTCGACGTTCCGGAAGGTCTCTACGACGCCTTTGTGTCTTACGCCGTCGCAGACAGGGAAAACCGGCTTTCCCGTCCAAATTTCGCCGCCGAGACTGAATACGCAAGGGACAAGCTTCGGGAACAGCTGGCTACCGCGAGGTATTCGAGCGAGGCGGGACAGCAGATGTTCATCGAACAAGACCCACAGGTTATGAAAGCCGTGGAATCGATGCCCGAGGCGAGAAAGCTTGTCGAGACTATAATGGTCAGGAAGTAGCATTCGCTGAATTTAAGGGCTTGCGGCGAGGCAAAAGATCAAGAGACATTCTGGGTTACGAACGGGCGTGGCGATCAGGCCGCGCGATAGAGTTTTAGTGCGCCGGACCGGATTGTGAAACAGATTTAGCAATCCGGACCTCTTTTTGTAGAATTAGGTCTTTGCGATCCGGGCAATCTTTCTATGTACAAGAAAATAGGCATTCTTACGGGAGGCGGCGACGCTCCCGGACTAAATGCGGTGATCAGGGCGGCAGTTCGCACGGCGATCGGCGAGTTCGAGATGCGCTGCATCGGAATCGAGGACAGCTTTGAGGGGATCCTCGGTGAAACGCAGCTCAGGAAACTCACCACCAAAACGGTCAGCGGTATTCTGCCAAGGGGAGGAACTATCCTGGGTACACGTAACAAGGGCAGTTTCTGCAAGATCGTCGATGGCAAGATGATCATCCCCGATATGCCGATCGACGAAGCTCTTGTAAATCTGAAACAGAACAAGATCGAAGCTTTGGTGGTGATCGGCGGCGAAGGCACCCTTGCGATCGCAGAACAGTTCCACCGCAGAGGTTTTCCTGTCGTCGGAGTTCCGAAGACGATCGATAACGACCTCTCCGCGACGGAACTTACGTTCGGATTCAGGACCGCCATCGACATTGCTACTGAGGCTCTCGACAGACTTCACACGACCGCCGCCTCGCACGACCGTGTTATGGTGCTAGAGGTAATGGGGCGGAATTCCGGCTGGATCGCTCTCGAATGCGGGCTTGCAGGTAGCGCAGACGTGATCCTGATACCCGAGATCCCATTCTCTTTCGACTCGATCATCAAGAAGGTATATGAGCGCGAGAAGCGAGGCTCCCTTTTCACCAACATCGTTGTGGCGGAAGGCGCTTTGGAAGTAGGCCATTCAGAAATGTATCTCGACCAAAAGCAGATGAGGCTTGGCGGGATCGGCGATTATATAAGAAAAGAGGTTGAGAAAGTCACCGGCAAGGAATCCAGGTGCGTGGTTCTCGGCCATCTGCAGCGCGGTGGAAGCCCGAACGCTTTCGACCGGATGCTGGGTACAAACTTTGGCGCTTGCGCCGTGAGGGCGCTTGTCTCCGGTGAACGGGGCAAGATGGTCGCATTGAAATCAGGCAGGGTCGAAACGGTCCCGCTCGCAGACGCGATCGCGAACATCAAGTCGGTCAATCCGGGCGGACAGCTCGTAAGGACGGCGAGGGACATAGGAATATCTTTCGCGGCTCCCGATGAAGAGGAGCATTGATCGCGGGCAGTAAACGTTGAGTTTGCAAACACCGATATGGAAGCAGTACGCGAAAAGCTAAGACGGGAACTTCAGCAGCTTGAGGAAGAGCTGCACCACAAATTGCCCAAGGAGATTCAGAAGGCAAGGGAATTCGGCGATCTGCGCGAAAATGCCGAATACAAGGCGGCGCTCGAGAGGCAGTCCATCGTATCGGCTCGAATAGGGCAATTGAGAGTTCGCCTTAGCGAGGTCGAATCGATAGATATTGAAAAACTTCCCAAAGACCGGGTGGCTTATGGTTCCAAGGTCGTGCTTTATGATCTTGACCGGGAAGAAGAGATCGAATATCGGCTTGTGTCGACAGAGGAAAGCGATCCGGACAATGGCCTGATATCGACCTCATCACCTATCGGCCAGGCCCTGATCGGCCGCAAGGAAGGCGATGAGTTCAAGGTCAAGACTCCGAAAGGGCTTCGTAACTTTGAACTTTCGGAACTCACGACAGTCCACGATCTGAAAGACGAGGATTGACCCCCGGGAGCAGGAACCGTTTCAGGACTGAATAGAATGTTTGGTGCCAGCATTGGAAGAGGGGCGCAACGCATTATTGACGCCATGGTCCGCGGACTTGCAAGCGGCGGCGTCCATCCGAATATCCTCACGATAATCGGCGTTTTGATCAGCGTCGCGTGCGGCTTGTTGTTTGGAACAGGCAGATTCTTCTGGGCCGGTATTGTGCTGATCGTTGCGAATATCTTTGACATGCTTGACGGCAGCGTCGCGAGGGTCACGGGACGTGTTACAAAGTTTGGCGGATTCCTTGACTCGTCGCTGGACAGGATCTCAGACATGATCGCATTCATCGGGATCATTGTCTTTTACGCCAGCAATACCCCGCAAAGATCGGTCACCAACGTGTTTCTCGCCGCAATCGCGATGATGTTCTCGGTAATGGTCAGCTACACGGCTGCCCGTTCCGACAGCCTCGGCGTTAAGGCGAACGTGGGTTTCCTCCAAAGGCCGGAGCGGATCGTCCTTCTGATAATAGGCGCGCTCTCGACCTGGAACTGGAACTCAGACTTCATCCTCTTCAACCGGATGCCCCAGGTGCTTTGGGTGCTGGCGATCGGGTCGGCGTGGACTTTTGTTCACCGAATGATCCATACATGGAAGGAGTTCAGAAAGCTCGAGGGCCGCTAGGCCGGATGCGTTTTTGCTTAGACCTATGGAATGGCTGACGAGTTACTGGCAGTCTCTTAGCTGGGGCAGCATCGCGCTTGGCGCAGGGGTCTTTGTATTTTCTCTTGCTCTGAGCTTCGCGGCGATCGTGATCGTGATGGTCAAGATCCCGGAAAACTATTTCAGCTCCCATTACGAACAGGACTTTCTTCCTAACAGTTCCTGGCTTGTCCGCTGGGGAGCCGTAATACTGAAAAACCTTTTAGGAGTCTTTCTTATACTTCTTGGAGTGCTTCTCTCGCTCCCTGGCGTGCCCGGACAGGGCATACTTACGATCCTTCTCGGGGTGATAATGCTCGACATTCCGGGCAAGCGCCCGCTTGAGGCAAGGATAATCAAACGGCCGAACGTGCTTTCGGCGGTCAACCGCCTCCGCGGCAGATTTGGAAAGCCGCCTATGGTAATGGACTGAGATGGGATTGCTCGACCGGTTCAGAAAGATCAAGGACGATGATCCGGAAAGGACACGCCGGAACCATTTGCTGGCGAACGGCAGGCTTACTGACGGCATTATCATCGATACGCAGATCGAAGGGGGACGGGAGATGGTCCGCTTTGAGTACGTCGTTCAGGGCGTACAGTTCGAGTGCTTCGAGTTTCTGACACATGAGCAGATTCTGCGGCCTCAGGACTACGCACCGGGCGCCTCCGTCGGGGTCAGGTACGACCCAAGAAGTCATAGCAATTCAATAGTCGTCTGATGTTTATGTTCAAGAAGATCCTGATCGCAAACCGGGGCGAGATAGCGGTCCGCGTGATGCGCGCGTGTCGTGAGATGGGTATCTCCACGGTCGCGGTGTACTCGGAACCGGACGCCGATGCCCTGCACGTAAGGATGGCGGACGAAGCGTGCCTGATCGGACCGGCGCAGTCTGCGGAGAGCTATCTGCGCGGAGACAAGATAATCGCGGCAGCCAAAGAAACGGGCGCCGAGGCGATCCACCCCGGATACGGATTTCTTTCGGAAAACGCGGGCTTCGTGCGGCAGGTAGCCGATGCGGGACTTGTCTTCATAGGCCCTGCGCCGGAGGCGATGGAATCGATGGGCGGCAAGATTTCCGCAAGAAAGATCGCGATCGCTGCCGGTGTTCCGGTCGTGCCCGGAACCACAGAACCACTTGCGTCTTTTGAGGATGCTCAGAAGACCGCTGTAGAGGTTGGATATCCGGTGATGCTGAAAGCGGCGGCGGGCGGCGGTGGGAAGGGTATGAGGCTCGTCGACGAGCCGAAGGAACTCAGATCCGCGTTCGACAACGCGCGCTCTGAAGCACTGGCGGGTTTCGGCGACGATTCGGTTTACATCGAGAAGGCGGTGTTGAAGCCGAGGCACATCGAGATCCAGGTCATCTCTGACACTCACGGCAACTACGCGCATCTGGGCGAACGCGAATGCTCGATTCAGAGGCGGCATCAGAAGGTGATAGAGGAAAGTCCTTCACCGATCAATGATGCCGACTTACGGGCGAGAATGGGTGAGTGTGCGGTCAAGGTGGCAAAAGCGGTCGAGTATGTCGGGGCCGGCACGGTCGAGTTCCTTGTGTCGGACGTTGACAGGTCATTTTACTTTCTGGAGATGAACACAAGGCTTCAGGTGGAGCATCCGGTAACTGAGTTGGTAACGGGGATCGACATCGTCCGCGAACAGATCAACATTGCGGCGGGCCGGGAACTTTCCTTCTCGCAGTCCGACGTCGAAATGCGCGGACACGCGATCGAATGCAGGGTATATGCCGAGGATCCCGAGAATAATTTTCTTCCGTCACCCGGCCGGATCCGCAGACTGAGACTCCCGCAGGGACCCGGTGTCCGAGACGACGGCGGCGTTTACGAAGGTGCGGACGTGTCCATACATTACGATCCCATGATCTCGAAGTTGTGCGCATATGGCCGCGACCGTATGGAAGCGATCGAGCGGATGCGGCGGGCGTTGGTCGAATATCGTGTCGAGGGGATCAAAACTACGATACCCTTCTTCCGCGAAGTGCTGGCTGACGAGGTTTTCGTCGCCGGAACTCTGGATACCGGATTCATAAAGGGATTCAACGAGCGCAGGCGCGAAAGCGATGTGGCCATTGAGGCTGAAGACCTCGCGACGATCGCGGCGGCTCTGGAGTTCACCAGTGCTTCTAAAGCCAAAGGCAAGCAGCCCGCCGCGTCTAAGGGCGAGAGCAGATGGGCAAGCGCGGCGAGGATTGCCGGATTACGAGACCGGTAGTGACTTGTTCTGATAGATCAGTGAAATTCAAGGGATGCGGAGAAGCTTGTTATGAAAGAAACGCTTAGGGAAATGATAGGCAGAACAGTCGATGTCTCGTTCGGGAACACGGCTGTGGTTCGCGGCAAGGTCGCGGCAGTTGAACATGACGTGTTGATGCTGGACGATGACGAAGATCGCAGGATCTTCGTCTCGATCGACAGGATCGCGTTCTGTCTGGAGGTCAAGGAGCACGAGCCTCGCGCAGGGTTCATGAACAAACTTGATTAGGGACGATCGCGTTGCGGTTGTTGATCGATGGTATAAGTTCGGTGCCTGTTGGAAACTCTATCGGCGACATGTGATATCCCAGGTTCAGAACTTCTTCCCGCGATCCAAAACTAAGAAGGCCGCCCAAACCGGGCGGCCTTCTTCAATGATTTCGATAAGGAACTAATTTTCAGGTCCTTCGAACACCAACGCGCTGAGCGGTACGCGGCGAAACCCGACGATCCTCTTTTCCCAGTATCCCTCAAACTTCGAGTAAGTAATGCCCTTGCTGGTCGAGGCGTGATAAAATCCGTCCTTTCCTGCCACTATCCCGACGTGTCCAAGGCCATTGAAGAAAACCAGAGTGCCGAATCTGAACCTGTCGTCACCGGACACCGGCTCAAACGTCTGCCAAAAGTTTGCGGCGCTGGTCCTTGGGAACGGCAGGCCAGCTTCTTCAAATACTTTCCACACAAAACCGGAGCAATCGTAGGTGTTCGGTCCCTGGGTCCCGTAAACATACCGGATTCCCATCTTTTCACGGATCGAGTTAAGCATCATCGCCTGGAACGTAGCGCTGTAAGATGCAGAAGATGACTTATTAGCCGCGGTGGTCAACGAGGCCGATCCTGTCTTCTTGATCAGCGATTTGGGCTCTTCCTCGCGGATGACCCTGACTTCGTTGGTCAATCCCTGGGGACGCCGGACGGGTTGGTTCGATTCGACGGGTGCTGGTGTGGTCTTGTTTGTCTTTTCTACGATCCTGTCGCGGTCCTGAGCGAAGGAAGAAGACGCAAAAAACACGAACAAGAACAATGCTGCGAGTGTTAGTGTTACCGGAGTTTTACCGGAGGGAATTGATAATTTCATAAATCGGATCTGGGAGGGGGTCTGCGGTTCTCGGCGAATGAGGGCGCCTTTCTAAAAGAAATCCGGAAAGGCGCTAAAATTCCAATACCGGTGAGAATTGCCGCAATGCGTTTCTATTTGTAAAAGATTTTGTGTCAAAGAGACGAAGGGATTGTCTCTTAAAATCGGAGTGAATGCAACCGGCCACACATAGTGTAACCCGGATGGGGGCTGCATTGCCAAACTAAGCTGCCCGAAAGACGAAATGCGCGAGGCCTGCCGGATTCAGAAGGGCTCCTGTGCGGAGCCCCTTTGACCTGCCACCATTGCCCGGCGTCTCAATGCCTGACCTTCCGTCGTTCCTTAAGTTGTCCTTTCGATACTAATGGACAGTTTGAATCGGAGCGGACTTCCAATAACAGGGAAATAAAAAGCGGGACCAGCCAAGAGGCGGGTCCCGAATGAAGTTGGCAGGAAGAACTACGCTGAAAAAGAAGATCCGCAACCGCATCCGCCGGTCGCGTTGGGATTCTCGAATGTGAAGCCGGAACCCATCATGTTCGTCACATGATCAATCGTGATCCCGTTCAGGTACTGCGCTGAGAACATGTCTACAAAGAGCCGGATCCCGTCTCGGTCGATCACGAAATCGCCCTGTCTAGACTCCTCTTCAATGTTCAGGCTGTACTGAAAACCGGAGCATCCGCCCGGAACCACACGGACCCTAAGGCCGGACGTTTCCGGGAGATCTTCCTCGCTTTGCATGAACTTTTTGATCTCTTCAACCGCCGGAGGCGTGACGACGAGTTCCAATTCGGGTGTTGCGACTGCTGACATAATTTGAAATTTCTCCTGATATAAAGAGTACAGATCTTAATCGAATCTTTACTTAAAAATCAATTTTACAGAAAAGTGGTTTTTGAGACAAGTGCTCGCGCCTAAGCCCGGGACATGATTACCAGTTCCGGCTTCATCGCTTCGATCGATATCTGTCGCGCCACTTCTTCAGCTACCTTTCTGAATGCGGCCGCTTGCGGAGATTCGGGATGAGATACGACGACCGGTGTTCCCTTGTCGCCTCCTTCTCGGACCTCAAGCCCGATCGGGACCTCACCCAGGAACGGTATTCCATGGATATCCGCAAAGTCCGATCCTCCGCCTTCGCCGAAGATGTTGTAACGCTTGTCCGGCATATCGGGCGGCACGAAATATGACATGTTCTCGATCACACCGAGGACCGGCACCGCGACCTGTTCGAACATCTTCAAAGCCCGGGTTACGTCCGAA
>JAHEEZ010000100.1 GCA_024640445.1 Acidobacteriota bacterium
GACGTCAAAGGCACTTTCACTGTAACGGCGACAAAAGAGAAAGGGACGTGGCTCATAGCGGCGGGCCGCGACAGGGGAGTAGTCAGTGAGCCGTGAGGGAACGCATGCGTCCCGCGTGCAACGAGCGTAGCTCGAAAAGAGTGGTGAGTAATGAGCCGTGAACTGTATAGCCCACGCATTTGTACGTACTGTTTAGCCCTCCCATTTGTACGTACTGTATAGCCCACGCATTTGTACGTACTGTTTAGCCCTCCCATTTGTACGTACTGTTTAGCCCGCCCATTTATGGGCGGGAAAGTGAATAGAACATGAAACGAATTGAAAAACCGAAACCTGATGAATACGCGGTGTACGCGGCACAGTACATAGAACTGGTACCGGATGACGGCGGCGTGCTGGAACACCTGAGCAATAACCTGGAATCCACTCGCGAATTCCTGGGCTCACTGCCCGAAGAGAAGCTGCTTTACCGTTATGCCGAGGGTAAATGGACGATCAAGGAGATCGTTCAGCACATTGCGGATGGCGAGCGCGTATTCGCATATCGGGCGCTTCGATTTGCGAGAGGAGATTCGACCGAACTCACGGGATTCGAACAGGACGACTACGTCCTGACATCCGGTGCGAATGAACGTACCATCGAATCCCTGCTCGACGAATTGTCGACGGTGCGCGCGGGGACGATCTCACTATACGAAGGACTCGATGAAAGCACGCATCTGCTTTCGGGTATCGCTAGCGGCAATATTATGACCGTGCGGGCCATCGCCTATCACCTGGCCGGGCACGAGCTCAGGCATCTGAGCATCATCCGCGAAAGGTATCTTTGATCCGAAGGAATCATGGCATCCGGTCCCAGCGGACAACTGCGCAGGTTATCGCCGGACACGCTTCAATTTCCAGGTGTCAGGGATCAGGGACCAGGCATTCCTTTGCGTCTTGGCGCCTTTGCGGGAACTACCGCTCAGGCGATGAGACGTGACGATTGCCCTACCTTACGGTCGGGCTTCTGACACTTTTTTGAGGAGTGACCGCTAGATCAACTTGATCTTGAACTACTGAATGAGCATAAACATTCCAGAATGGGCGCTAAGAAAGGCCGAACACAAAGATCGGGAGACGGTGAAAAAGCATTACGCTAAAAGCACGATCCGGATCGAATGGCCCGAGGCCGCCGCGTTGCGGTACTGGGCAAAGAACCATGGCTGGCCCGGGTCCCGACTCTCGTTTCGCGAAAGATTCATGAAGAAGCTGCTGGAAAACGAGCAGTCTTTCGCTTTCGGCCTGACAAGCAGCGGCGTGCGGATCTTTGTCCCCGTTGAGCGCTACTCTGTCTCCGCCAAGGAACTGCGCGAACTCGACAGGCTTTATGAAAGCCGAGATAAGGATGGACGACCCGACAGCTGGAATGCGCTGGTCGAGGGCCTCCGGGAAATCCGAAGGGCGGTGGATGCGGGCGTGGAAGTGGAGGTTGAAGGCAAGACATTGAAGCGACCCGGCAGTTTTTACACATGGGCGCACGGACGGTACCATGGGCTCGAGGACGGATGCGACAAATGGATAGGCGATGACAACTAACCGGCAGCAAGGATGAAATTGGGGTTCCGAATAAGTCCCCAAAGGAAGAATTATGGCGTCAGATAAGGAAGTCGTTCAATACATCGCGGATCAGATCCACGAAAAGTGCGGAATCACGTTCAGGATGATGTTCGGTGAGTACGGGATCTATTCAAACGGCAAGTTCGTTGCGTCCGTTTGCGACAACAAGCTGTTTGTGAAGCCCACGGATGCCGGAAAGAGATTCATTGGCGAATATGCCGAGGCCCCGCCATACCCCGGCGCAAAGCCGGCGCTTCTTATCGAGGACAAGATCGAAGATTCCGAATGGCTGACGGAATTGATAGTTATCACCGAAAGTGAACTTCCCGCGCCGAAGCCGAAAAAGAAATCGTCTCGAAAGTAGATATGCCGGTCAATGGACCACCGAGGCGGATCTTAAGGCCGTCCTGCTCCGGGGAATCGAGTAGTTTCCCTTACCCTCTTTCACAATTCGAAAGGAGATCGATTTGTCGGAAAGCACAATTATTATGATGAGGATCAGTGACCATATGAATATGAAGAAGGCCGCGCTCGCGGTGGTAGCAATGATCTTTCTGGTATCCGCCGGGCAGACGGCTTATGCCTGCTCGTGCAAAGTTGATCTCAAGAAGGAAAAGATCAATTACAAGAAATGGCTTAAAAGCTTTGATGGTGCCGCGTTCACAGGGCGAGTAGCAACGATCGAAACGGAAGAGGAAGAATCCCGTTCGAAAGTCACCTTCGCAGTTAGTTCATATTGGCACGGCGTCGAAAGTGCCGAAGTCGTGATCTATACTCCCAGCAGTTCGGGCCTATGCGGGATCGATTACTCGGTCGGAGAGGAATATACCGTCATTGCGGACCGTGACGAGGATGGACTACAAGTATTTCTCTGTTCTGAGTTGCGTTATCGAGAATATCGAGAGGGTTTTCTGGAAGTTTTGGGCGAAGCCAAGTTCCCTCCAAAGCCTTCCGATCACTCAGCGCGTAAGATCGATGAATTCGGCGACATACCCTGCGATGATGAACTCGCACGGCTCGATTCATTTCTCAACGACCTTAATGGAAACCCTGACAGCACCGGCTATATCGTCGTGTACGGCGGACGCAAGGGTAAACGCGATGAAGCAAAAGCCCGGTTGGCGAGGATCTCATACTACCTGGAAAAGAATCGTGGTCTGGCCCCCGTGAGGTTCGTCACCGTTGACGGCGGATTTCGTGAATCACTGATGGGGGAACTTTGGATCGTGGATCCGGGCGACGAACCGCCAGTCCCCGCCTATACTGTCGCTGACAGATCCGTCCGCCTGAAAGGCAGGGCGAAGGTCCGCGGATACTCCTGCGGCGACGAGATGGGGAACTGACAAACGCCTCGGGCACACCAAGACTGATTGGCCCTTATCAGTCAGATCAATGTCAAAGAAGACCATAATCACGTATGTAGCATTGCTCCGCGGCATAAATGTCGGAAAAGCGAAACGGATCGCGATGGCGGATCTGCGTGCGCTTGTCGAGGGCCTCGGATTCACGGATGCCAGGACCATACTCAATAGCGGAAATATCGTCTTCCGCGGCGCCGCTGCGAAGAACGAGACCGTAGCCGCCAGAATCTGCGAGGCAATCGCCGACTCCCATACGTTCACCGCAAATGTCGTCGTTCTTACCCGATCTGACCTCGAAAGCGTGATCGAATCAAACCCATTTCCCCACCAGACTCTGGATCATTCGCGCCTGCTGGTTGCGTTCGCCCCTTCGCCGGACGACCTACGCCGTGCCGAAGAACTTTCTGAAGGGTCCTGGAATGGCGAAGAGATCGCGGTACGTGGCAGGGCGGCCTATCTTTGGCTTCCTCCCGGCGTCGCAGATTCGGTACTTGCGAAGGAGTTCGGCAAAGTGACCAGGGACGCGGTTACTGCGAGGAACTGGGCGACCGTTCTGAAACTCCAGGCGTTGGCTGGTTCATAATACGGCAAAAGCAAAAGCCTTTTTCCATAGACTTTCTTCCGAAACATTTCACAACGCAGGATATCCGGATCGCCGACTCATTCCTTTTCGACCTTACTAAAATGAACATATTTGCACGTTCCGTCACCCTTGCTTCCCTTCTGTTCATCTTCTGTGCCGCAATCGTTAAGGCCCAGGTAACCGTCGGCGAAAACCACACCATTCATTCCGAGGTTCTCTCGGAAGACCGCAACTACGAGGTCTATCTCCCGGCAAGCTACAAGTGGGCACAAGATCGGAAATATCCGGTGCTTTACGTTCTGGACGGGGAATCACAGTTCCTTCATACGGCGGTATCGGCGGATTTCCTTGCCGCAAACGGCGAGATCCCGGAGATGATCGTGGTCGGGATCAACAGTACCGTCCGAATAAGGGATTTCACACAGACGGACTGGGCTGAAGCGTGGGTAGGCGGAGGCGGCGCGGCCAACTTCAGGAAATTCCTGTTGACCGAGCTGATCCCGAAGATCGAGAGATCGTATCGCGCTGACGGTTTCCGGGTACTCTCCGGACATTCGGCGGGAGGACAGTTCGCTTTGTACTGCCTGACATCCGAGCCCTCGCTTTTCCGTGGGTATATGGCGCTCAGCCCCAGCCTGGACTGGGACCACAATCTGCCGCAGCGATCACTTGAGGCCTCGTTCAAAAAAACCGTCTCGCTCAACAATTTCCTGTACGTCGCCAGATCGGACGATCTCGGAAGGCCTCTTGCCGACTACGATCGGCTCGTCGAAACGCTCAAAACAAAAGGCCCGAAGGGATTCCGCTGGTTCAGCCAGCCGTATCCGAACGAGACGCACACAGGAATGGCGCTGCTTGCCCAGATCGACGCGCTTCGCCATTTGTATGAGGGTTATCACTTTCACGACGACAACATTGCAAAGGGCTTCGCTTTCGCCGAGGAACATTTTCGAAAGGTGTCGGAAACTGTCGGCTGGCCTCTTCCGGTACCGGAAAGCGTGATCAATACTTTCGGGTATGAGGCGCTGGCACAAGACAAGACGGAAGAAGCGCTTGGATATTTCAGGCGAAACGTGAAAGAGAATCCGTATTCCGCGAACTCTTACGACAGCCTTGCGGACGGCTTGGAAAAGGCCGGGAAATTGAAAGAAGCCGCCGAGGCTGCCGAGAAGGCTGCGGCCCTTGCTAAGCAGTTCGATCTCGCAAACAAGGACTACTTTGAAAGGCATGCGAAGGAGTTGAAGGAGAAGGTGAACAGTTAGATCTGGAGACCGGGTGTCAGCAGCCCAAGCGTCAGCGCGGGCTTCGGAATGAGACTGAGACCCTACGAAGCGTCTCACAATTGGCACCTGATCGCTGATACCTGATAGTTGATATGAGCCCTTCCTCACGGTCGGTCTTCCGACACCATATTGCCATCCTATGCAACCCAAAGATCGATTCAAAACCCCGTAGTTTGTTTTTCTGTTTACTCTACCCCTGAATATTGGCATACTCTCCGTCACCGGAATCTGCTCCATCAACAACCTGCCGCGGAAACAGGAGGCTTATGCCAACAACTCGGGTTACGCGTCGACTGAACCTCTTCATCCTGTGTGCCGGAATCGTCTCCGCAACGCTGATGTTCGGTATGCGCGCGATCTATGCGCCGGGGATCCACTTTGGCATTGTGGCCGTTCAGTTTGCGGTGATCTGCTTGTCCGCAGTCGCGCTAGGCGGTTGGGCTGCCCGGTCCGGATCAGATGAGCGAAGATTGTTTGCAACCGCCGGCCTGCTCCTGATAACCCCGTTCGCGCTCTTTTCGCTTCTTGCCGGCATTGGCCCTCCGGGAGGTCAGACTGCGGATGAAAATCAGCTGCGATATGTAGTGTTGCTGATCAGTTCGATCGTAGTCGGCGGCGGTTTCCTGGTGTTGAGGGAGGCATTGCGCAAATCGGGAGAGGAGTTTTATTCGACACTTGGCTTCGCCGCGATCGTATTCGCGACACCTGCATATATTACCTGGGGTGGCGTAATGGTCGAGCTTTTCCGGGAGGCAAAGCTCCCGACAGCAGGAGAGGCCCAAGCCTGGCACGCTGCAATGACCGACCTAACGGATATCCTGCTCTTCTTTGCCGGCGTTTTGACCTATCTTGCAACTGCGGCGTTCGCGGCTGCCCTCGCCCGAAAACAGCTGATGAGGCGCGGTGCGAGTATCGCGATGATAACCTTGAGCTTTATTGCTTTGGGGTTCCTCGCGACCAGGGGACTGAAATTTCCGAATCCCGACATCGTATTTCAACACTGGTACACAATACCGAGTTTTATCGTCAGCATCCCGGCCGTGCCATGGATGATGCCCTGTATGATCGGAATCGTTTTGCTATGGCGCGCGGGCAATGAGAAGCATTGGTCAGCAGATTGACTTAATTCAGCCTATCGGAGGCCACATACCTATGATCCGTCCAAGTAAATTCGCTCACGTCGTTTATCGCACGCGTCGGTTCGAGGAAATGCTCGAATGGTACAAGACCGTGTTCGGCGCCAAGGTGCAATTTCAGAATCCGGCGCTCGCGTTCCTGACCTACGACGACGAACATCATCGTTTCGCGCTTGCGGACCTGTCGGTCATCCGCCCCGACGTAACGGACACGGACCGGAAGGGAATGATCGGAGTGGATCACGTCGCGTATACATATGAGTCGGTTCCGGATCTTCTCGAGACCTTCGCTCGTTTGAAAGACTCGGGGATCGAACCTTATTGGTGTGTCCATCACGGGGTCACCGTTTCGATGTACTATGCGGATCCCGACGGCAACCAGATGGAATTTCAGGTGGACTGCTTCGAATCCAGCGAGGAAACAAAAGCCTACATGGATTCCAATTTTCCAGCTAACCCAGTCGGCGTCGAATACGATCCGGACGAATGGCTGGCGCGTATGCGCGGAGGCGAGCCGTTGTCGGAATTTGTCCAGTTTGAGGCCGAAGGCCAGATCTCACCGATCCGGGGCGCAATCACTGCTTGACAGTCCAAAGCGGCACTCTTCGAACCTGTGTCGCAAAGCTCATGAAACTCGACGCCTGCGGCGACCTCTCTTGGCCGCTACCCTGTGTTAGGGGACCGGTTTCTGCCCAAATGCCTTTGGAAGATCGGGCATTCTCTTAAGCCGTACAGGCTCCCCTAAATAGGAGGACATCTGATGACACTCTCGACCTCTTACTACCCCGCCGACCAATCCGGCGTCGTTCTTGACTCCACGGTCGGGTCGATACTCCGTGAAGCTGCCGAAAAAGTGCCCGACCAGCTTGCGATCATCGCCTACGGGCATTCGATCGATGACCGGCGAACGTGGACCTACGCTGAACTACTTTCCGAAGCCGAGCGGACCGCTCGCGCACTTTTGAACCATTTCGACCCCGGCGAGCACGTAGCAGTTTGGGCGAACAACACTCCGGAATGGGTTTTCCTGGAACTCGGGGCGGGCCTGGCGAAGATCGTTCTTGTGACCGTCAACCCGGGCTACAAGGCAAGGGAGCTCGATTACGTTCTTCGGCAGTCTAAGGCGGCCGGGCTGTTCCACGTGCGGCAGTTCAGAGGAAACCGCTTGGCGGATACCGTCGCTAAAGTCACGCCGGAGATAACGGAGCTGAAGAAGGTCTTCGAGATCGAGTCCTGGGACGAGTTCATCGATTCGGCAGACGAGTCGATCGAGTTCCCGGAAGTCTCCCCAAACGACCCTGTTCAGATCCAGTACACCTCGGGTACGACAGGCTTCCCGAAAGGCGCGCTTTTGCATCACCGCGGCCTAACCAATAACGGCCGACTCGCGACCGATCGGTGGCAGGTCCGGCAAGGGGACATTGTCTCTCATTCTATGCCTTTCTTTCACACTGCCGGCTGCGGGTTGATGATCCTCGGTTGCATCAGTAAACACGCCACCCATTTGTTCCCGGCGCAATTCGATCCCGCGCTGATGATCGAGATCATTGAACGCGAAAAGGCGGATCTATATTTGGGTGTTCCGACGATGTTGATCTCGATGATGTCCCATCCCGAGATGGAAACGCGTGACGTTTCATCCGTCCGTGTGGTCGGGTCCGGGGGCGCTCTCGTTCCTCCCGAAGTCGTCCGTGCCATCGAATCGCGCTTCGGCGCGGAGTTCAGCATCGTCTACGGGCAAACGGAAACCTCCCCGGTAATAACTCAGGTCCCGCTGGACGCATCGCTAAAGGACAAGTCGGAAACGATCGGCCCTCCTTTACCGGAGACTGAGGTAAAAATCGTCGATCCGTCGACCGGAGATACACTGCCGGTCGGTCAGGTCGGCGAACTGTGTACGCGCGGCTACCTTGTAATGCACGAGTATTTCGACAACGAAGAGGCGACGGCATCCACCATCGACCCTGATGGCTGGCTGCACACCGGGGATCTTGCGACGATGGACGAGCGGGGATATTGCAGGATAACGGGAAGAATAAAGGAAATGGTGATAAGAGGCGGCGAGAATCTGTTCCCTGCGGAGATAGAATCGGTCCTTCACGAACACCCCGCGATAATCGAGGCTGCGGTGGTCGGCGTCCCTGACGCGCGAATGGGCGAGGAATTGGCGGCTTTCATCAGAACCCCCAGGAACTGGAAGCCGGACATACACGAACTCCGGGCACACGTTCGTGAATCGCTTGCGGCATACAAGACGCCGCTTTACTGGATATTGATCGACGAATTCCCGCTTACGGGATCCGGAAAGATCCAGAAATTCGTCCTGCGGGAACGCTGGGAAGAGGGCGTCTACACTTCGTACGATTGGAGCGATGAGAGCGGGGAGCAATGACCATTGTTCATTGACCAATGACTGCTTTGTAGGGCCGGGCACAGGGGAGACGGGAAGTTCGTTGTCCGGCACGGGTTCGCAAGAGGTGACAATTTTATGAGCGAAGAAGAAAATTACAGTCCGGTCATGTACGTTTCCGGGATGAGCGTGTTCCTGAACCGGTGGTTCACAAACTACGACGAAGCGAAAAAGGCTTTGGCGGCCGAAGACGGTATCCTGCTTCCCTACCGGAACCAGTTTTTCGTTACGGAAGCGGCCGCGATCCGCGAACTCGGGCTCGATCCTGATGATCCGGACTGGGCACGGATCGGCTATGACTGGGTTCACCCGAAGGACTCGGAAGCGTGGGAACGGCTTGTTACAAAGCGTCGGGAATCGATCTGACCTTACTCTCTAAGTCGGCCGGATAGCGGAAGGCCGGCCCTGTAAATGATTTGCGGCGCTTTGGTTCTGATCGCGCCGCTTTCCTATCTCCAGTTGCGCCTCTTGAAAACGGATGACTGAATTGTTTGAATTCTGAACAGGTTAGCAGAAAGCAACGGCAACCCCGGTCGCCTTGCTGTTGTTTTATCGGTAAGTAATCACCTTATCAGGCGACTGATTCCCTGATCTCAAGGATTAGTTTGATGACACAAAACCAACAGATTTGCGGCGTGTTTGCTCCGGTACTCACCCCATTCAACGAGGATCTGAGCCCCGATCCTGCGCGGTTCATAGCGCATTGCAAGTGGGTTATCTCGCAGGACTGCGGCCTGGTGGTCTTTGGCACGACCAGTGAGGCGAACTCGCTGTCAGTCGAAGAACGCATTTCGCTGCTTGATGGCCTGCTTGCGGCAGATGTTGACCGTTCGCGCATAATTGTTGGAACGGGGTGTTGCGCGCTCACGGATACGGTAAGGCTTTCAAAGCACGCGGTCGACTCCGGATGCCCAAACGTGCTTATGCTGCCGCCCTTTTATTACAAAGGCGTTTCCGAGGACGGCATCTTCCGCAGCTTCTCGGAAGTGATCGAACGGGTCGGAGATTCGCGGCTTAGGATCTACCTCTATCACATCCCTCCGGTCGCGGTAGTCGGCATCACCCCGGGCCTTGTCGAGAGGCTTTTGAAAGAGTATCCGACCGCTATCGCCGGAATGAAGGACAGCTCTGGCGACTGGAACAATACTCTGACAATGCTTGGGGCCTTCAGGGATTCCGGTTTCGACGTATTCGTGGGCAGCGAGTCGTTCCTGCTGGCCAACATGGAGAACGGGGGCGCCGGCTGCATCTCGGCGACTGCCAACATCAATCCCGAGGCGATCGAAAGGCTCTACCGGGAGTGGCAAGGAGCGAACGCGGACGCACAGCAGCAAGCGCTCAACTCGGTCCGTGCGGCTTTGAGTAAATACACGATGATCCCTTCGCTGAAGGCGGTCGTGGCATATTTTAGGAATGATCCTTTATGGGAGAACGTGCGGCCGCCCCTCTCCAGACTCACCCCGGCGGAAGCGGCGAATGTGATCGAAGGCCTGAAGAAGCTTGGTTTCGGAATGCCCGGAATTGTAGGACCAAAGACAGATTGAGGCTGTGAGTTCTTTTCGGAACGCGCAGACGCAAGGGCGACGGGTCCACGAAGTAGTTGTCGGGTCGACAGAGTCTATCGTCCTAATGCTTTCCGATCGCGAACACCTTGATCAACACAACGCCGGCAACGAAACCCCCAATGTGCGCCGCGTAGGCGACGCCGCCCGTACCCGCGGGAGTGAGGAAACCCAACAGCAACTGGTAACCGATCCAGAAACCGAGTGCGACATAGGCGGGAACGGTCGTGTAGATCCTGAAAATGAATGCGCGGACTCTTTTCTGTGGAAACAACAGGACGTATCCGCCGAGCACCCCTGAGATCGCCCCGGAAGCTCCGAGCATAGGAATTATCGAATCAGGGGAAAGCGCTACCTGGGCGAACGCCGCCGCGAAACCGCAAAGAAGGTAGAAGGCCAGAAATCTGAAATGGCCGATCAGATTCTCGATGTTGTCCCCGAAGATCCAAAGGAACAGCATGTTGCCGATTATGTGCTCGAAGTTGGCGTGCATGAACATCGAGCTCAGAAAGTTGAAGTAAACCGGCAGCGGCGTGTCGACGTGCACCAGGCGCAGCGTTTGTCCCGCCGCTTCGAGGATCTGCGGACCGGCGAGGTCAACCCCGGTGGTGATCTCTTTCGGGATGAGAGAGAAGGCGAGAGTGAACTGTTCGTTCCCGCCAAATCCTTGAAGAAAGACGAATACGATGATGTTCACCGCGAGGAAAGCGTAGTTCACCCACGGGGTGATATGAATCTCGGAATTGTCGTCGCCGATGGGGAACATAGCGTTGCGCTAGCGTAGGGGCATGGCTTGTCTCTGCCCGTCTTAAACATCCAGAGACCATTGCGTGATCTGCGCTTGCGGCGCTCCGCGGGCAGGGACAAGCCCTGCCCCTACAACATCTTCACTAAGCCAGATCCCCCTCTTTCCTCGCGTGTTTGAGTAGTTCAAAGCCCTCCGAGCGCGCGACGTACGTCGCCGCGGTGATGTCGCCGACCACGTTCAGGGTCGTCCTGCACATATCGAGTATGCGGTCGACGCCGATGATGATCGCGATCAGGGCGGGATCGATGCCGATCATCGCCAGGATGCCGATGATGAACGGGATCGAACCGGACGGCACGCCGGCTGTTCCTATTCCCCCGAGAATCGCCAGATAGACGATCATCAACTGCTGTCCGAGCGAAAGATCAAAGCCGGCAAGCTGGGCGATGAACAGCACGGTTATGCCTTCATAAAGCGCTGTGCCGTTCTGGTTCGCGGTCGCCCCGACCGTGAGCACGAAACTGTTGATCTCTTTTGGCACGCCCAGATTCTCTTCGGAGACACGAAGCGCGGTGGGCAACGTGGCGTTCGACGAGCTGGTTGAGAAAGCGGTGAGAATTACGGTCCTGACCCTTCGGAAGAACTCGATCGGGCTGATCTTCGACAGATATTTGACCGAGATCGAATAGACTATAAAGAAATGTATGCCGAGCCCGAGCAGGACGGTCCCTACGAACCAGCCGAGAGACAGCAGAAGGTCAAGCCCGAACAACGCGACGTTATTGAACAAAAGGCACGCCACGGCATACGGCGCGAACTTCATGATTATGTCTATGATCTTCGCCGAGATCTGAAATACCGCGTCCATAAAGCCGACAAACGGCGCGGTCACGCTGTCCGGTATCAGGTTGACCGCGACGCCTACGATCAGCGCGAAGAACATCAGGTGGAGCATGTTCGGGTTTTCACCCGCGATCGAATTGAAGATGTTCTTCGGCACGATCGTCTTAACGACCGACATCAGGGCGGTATCCGTTTCTTTTGCCGCGCTGGAGCTCTTTACCCTCTCACCCGCGTCCGAACTGTACTTTGCCTCCAGCTTCGCCTTCGTCGCCTCGTCCATCCGTTCGCCGGGCCTGATGGTATTGGCAAGGGTCAGTCCTATCACGACAGAGATCGCCGAAATGACAAGCGTGTAGCCAAATGCCTTCGCGCCGATCCTTCCGAGCTTTCGTATGTCGCCGATTCCCGCCACCCCGACCACGAGCGAGGCGAATATCAGCGGAACGACGATCATCAGAAGAAGGTTCAGGAACAATTGGCCGACGGGGCGTGTGAAGTTCTCGACGATCGAACCAACGATCTCGTTTTCGCCGCCAAGCGTCCAGTTAACAGCAAGCCCCGAGAATACGCCCACCAGCAGGCCGATGAAGATCTTGGTATGC
>JAHEEZ010000340.1 GCA_024640445.1 Acidobacteriota bacterium
CCCGGCGAGATGACCAACGTCAACGAGATCCACGCGTATTACAGGGCGATCGCTGCCGCGACAAGCCGGGCCAAAGTGGTGAGTCTTGGAAGAACGGCCGAGGGCCGCGAGATGATCGCCCTGATCATCGCCGATGAAGATACGATCGCACGACTGGATGAGTACGTCGCAAAACTGAATGCACTCGCCGATCCCAGAAAGATCGACAGGGCCGCCGCCGACAAGCTGATCGCCGGCGCGAAACCGATCTACTGGATAACGGCCGGTCTCCATTCCACCGAATTCGGCCCCCCCGAAGCGGCGCTTGAGATGGCATACCGGATCGCCGCCGAGGATCGCTCTATCTTCAAGGAGATCCGTGAGAACGTGATCACGATGATCACGCCTGTCTTCGAAGTTGACGGGCGCAACCGTACTACGGAATGGTTCCATAAATATGGAAAGGGCCGCACGGACGCGTACGACCGTCCGCCGACAAGCCCTCCGTTCTGGGGCAAATATACTTTCCACGACAATAACCGCGACGGCATTGGCCTGACCCAGCCGCTCACGAAGAACTTCCTGAAGGGTTTCCTGAAATACAAGCCTACGCTTTCTCTGGACCTGCACGAATCCGTTCCTTATCTGTATGTCGCGACCGGAACCGGTCCCTACAATCCCACGATAAGCGCCACTACCGTGAGTGAATGGGGTTCGATAGCCAATTACGAGGTCTCGCGGCTGACCTCGATGGGTCTGCCGGGCGTCTGGACCTGGGGTTTCTATACGGGCTGGTTCCCGGGCTACATGCTCTGGGTCACCAACAACCGAAACTCGAACGGCAGGTTCTATGAGACCTTCGGAAACGGCGGCTCGGAGACTATGAAACGCGACCTCGGCGATAGCCGCTACGCAGGCGAGAAGGTTACCGAGCGCACCTGGTACCGCCCGAGCCCGCCGTCCGAAGAGACACTCTGGTCGATGCGGAACAACGTCAACTATATGTCGAGCGGCGTCTATGTGTCGTTGGAATACGCCGCAAGGAACAGGACGGAGCTTGTCGAGAATTTCTACAAGAAGAGCGCCGAGTCTATCCGCAAGGGGACCGAGAGCGCCCCCTATGCAATCGTCATCAAGAAAGATCAGCGCGACAACGGTGCCGCTAGGGAACTGATAGATCTCACGATAGAACATGGTATCGAGGTCAATATCGCCGGGAAGGAAGGGGAGTTCGGAGAACTGAAGGTTAAAGAAGGTGATGCGGTGATCCGGCTTGACCAGCCTTACGGTCCTCTCGCGAGGGACCTGTTCGAGAAACAGGAATTTCCGGAAAAAGCGGAACAGCCCCCGTATGATGACGTCGCCTGGACGCTTGGACTGATCCGGGGTGTGGACACGGAGATGGCTTCCGACAAGAAGATACTGGATCTCGATATGAAGATCGCCTCTTCGGGGAAGGACTTCTACAGGACTCCGGCTTTGCCCTCAGGGAAGTTCTATGCCATTCGAAACAAGGCCCAGGAAGGGCTCGGTGAACTGAGGTTCGCGCTCCCGAAAGCGAGAATGCTGGCGGCCGCGGCGGACCTTGGGTCCGGGGACAAGACCTATCCGGCAGGTATGATCTTTATCGACGCCTCGACCGTCGACAGCCATGCCTTCGGTCAGGTCATAGAGGATACGCTCCTTGAGGTTGAAGGCCTGAACTCGCTGCCAGCTGGCAAAATGATCGATATCGAGGCTCCAAGGATCGGCTTGCTTCACAGCTGGATCTCGACTCAAAACTCGGGCTGGGTAAGATTCACGCTCGACCAGTCGAAAGTGCCGTACAGCATCGTCGAGAAGTCCGAACTGAAAGCGGGAAATCTGAAGGCTAAATATGACGTGCTTCTGGTGCCGCATCTCGGCCCTTCCCTTCGTTCGCTAATCACAGGCATCGACAAGAAATGGAGTCCGCTCGCTTATGAAACAACGCCGGAAACCCCCAGTTTCGGAAAGATAGTAAGCTCTCCAGACATCACCGGCGGGTTCGGATTCGACGGCCTGGCCTCGATCGAGAAATTTATCAACGAAGGCGGGACCTTCATCGGTCTGGGAGCGGGTGGAACGCTTGTCGCCGACAGCGGCATCGTCAGCGATATCAGCATGTCGCGGCCGAGCATCAATACGCCCGGTTCGGTGATAACGATGAAGATCCTGGACCGGACTTCGCCGCTGACGTTCGGTTACGACGAGATAACATATGCTTTCCGCGGGAATACTCCGCTTTACAGCGTCGGCAAGGACGAAGCCAACCTTGTGTTGGCCGAGTTCGGAACAAAGCCCATTCCCAGGAGGCCCTGGGACAAAAAGGAATCGAAGGAAAAGGACAAGAAGGAGAAACCGGTTCCGCTTGTACTCTCCGGCGGGATCCTGAGCGGTAAGTCCGCTCTGGACGGCGCACCGGCGATACTTGAACAGTCGGTAGGAAAGGGCCGCGTGATCCTTTTTGGATGGAACCCGATGCACAGGCACCTGAACCATCACGACCACGCTTTCGTCTATAATGCGTTGATGTTCTGGAATGATCTCGGGCGGTAGGTCGTTATGTAGGGCCGGGGCTTGTCCCCGCCAAATCGGTACCCGGAGCGGTAGCGACGGGTACTGGCCTAAGATCGGAAGGTACATAGGTGATTCGAAGAGGAATGTCTCTAGTCTCGTTTTTGTGCCCGTCGCTACAGCTCCGGGTACTGATTTGCCCATCCCGTGCCAGATATGTCCCTCAACCAACACATCGACGAGTTCCTGATGCACCTGATGTACGAGCGGAGCGTCAGTCCGCATACGCTCAGGAACTACACGAGCGATCTGGGCCAGTTCCACGACTTCGTGGCGCCGCCACGCAAGGACGGTTCCCGGGACGAGGTGCCGGTGGAACAGATGGACAACATCACGATCCGTGAATGGATGTCCCTGCTGAACTCTGAGAACTTGAAGAAGACCTCTATCGCCCGCAAGCTGGCTTCGCTCCGCACTTTTTTCCAATTCCTGGTTCGCGAGGGCGTGCTGGAAATGAATCCCGCGAAACTCGTCACAACTCCTCGAATTGAACGAAAACTTCCGACCCATCTCTCGATGGAAGACATTGTCCGGTTCATCGAGACGCCCGATCTGAACACTGATCTCGGCAAACGCGATCGTGCGATCCTCGAATTCCTGTACGCCACAGGGATGCGCGTTTCGGAACTGGTTAACCTTAACCTTCGCGACATCGACTACAAGGAAAAACTGGTCCGCGTTACCGG
This sequence comes from Acidobacteriota bacterium, assembly GCA_024640445.1. Taxonomy (GTDB): domain Bacteria; phylum Acidobacteriota; class Blastocatellia; order Pyrinomonadales; family Pyrinomonadaceae; genus Aridibacter. The sequence continues at coordinate 3,261 of JAHEEZ010000340.1, forward strand.
CAAGCGCAAAAAGCAAAGGATACTTCCCTTCGGCGAGCCCGCTCTTCAGTCGCTTATGTATTATCTGAACGAGGCGCGGCACGAGCTGCTCCAGAACACCCCGCCGCACGAGCGCGACGACAACGCCGTCTTTCTTAACTACAAAGGGACGAGGATCTCGGAGC
>JAHEEZ010000101.1 GCA_024640445.1 Acidobacteriota bacterium
CCACAAGCCGAGAAGGAATCCGAATCCGAGGACCGAAAATGTTGACAGTTCAGGTGCCATATTGAAAAGTGCTGGGAGATGAGTACTGAGTACTGAGTACTGAGTACTGAGTACTGAGAGATGAGTATATGCTTCGGGGTCGGGAGTTCAAAACGACGGTCAGGTCTTTCGAGTCTTTTGAGCGGCGATCAGCAGCAACCACTCTTTTTAGAGGTCCGAGACGCCGACTGGTCCGGTACCGGTCAATTCCCGTGACAGACCAGACGCTCCATACTCGATAGACTCGTCAGACCCAACGGACTCGAAAGACTCAGCTTACACCCGCCTTCTTTTCTTCCAGATCAGCGATCTTCTCCTTAAGCCTCGCGATCTCGGCGTCGATCTTCGCCACATCGATCTCAGCGGGTTGATCGCTGAGCTTGTGGAATATCGGGATCACAATGGTCAGCGCCGCGCCCACGATCGAGAGTACTCCCAGCGCCCTGAACGTGATGTCGGAATCAAACGCATCTGTGAACCAGATAAGGCTGAGAGTCAGACCGCACAACGCCGCGATGGCGATGAAGACCGAAGGGATCGCCCAGCGGAAGCGCGAGTCGAGCCTGGCGAGTGAAACCAGCGAGAGATGTGCTGCCGCCGCCGCAAGAAGGGTCACGGACATTATTGACTTGGCGACGTACTCGTTCGTCTGCTGGCTGTTCCAAATGATCAGAAACCAGGAGAGGCCCGCGACAATGGATAGTATGATCCCGGCCAGCGGAAGAGCCCGCAGGCGGCCCGATTCGTACGCCGCTCCGCTCGCAAGGCCAAGAATGCTCGCGCAGGCGACCGTAAAGGTCGTTGCAAGCACGCGCGTCTCAAACTCACCAAAATTTCCTATCAGGATCACCAAGATCCCTATGACCGCACTGAGCGAGATCGATGCTATTAGCGTATTCAAAAAGATCTTCTTCATTTCATCCGCCCTCGCCGAAGCTTATCCGGTCGTCGGAGCTGATCTCCCGGCCGGATTCCTGGATCGAATGTACGCGCCATTTTTCAGAGGGTTCGGGATAGTCAGACCGGAAGTGGCCGCCCCTCGATTCCTGCCGCCAGAGAGCGGCGCGAGTGACAAGCAGGGCGAGTGTCACGAAATTGCGCGAACCGATAGAAAGCCTCGCCTTCTCTATCTGTTCGAACTCGGACAATGCCCTCGTCAAAGAGCCCTCGTCCCGCATTATGCCTACCCATTCCCACATTCCGCGCTTTACGCGCTTTCGAACGGCGGTGGATATGCGAGCGTTCAAATTACCGGGCGTATCGTCACTTGACGACGTCGGGATAGCTGCCTCCCGAGCCTCCCCGGCCGCCGCGGCGCCGGCCCGCGCGCCAAACACAAGTCCCTCGAGAAGTGAGTTCGACGCAAGGCGATTCGCACCATGAACTCCCGTACAGGTAACTTCTCCGGCGGCGTACAGTCCTGGAATTGTCGTCCTGCCCCAAAGATCTGTCCGGACGCCTCCCATACAGTAATGCGAAGCGGGTGAAACCGGAAGAAGATTTTTTGTGATGTCGAGCCCGTAGTGCGCGCAGGTTTCGGCGATCTGCGGAAACCTGCGTTTTAGAAACGCCTCGTCCTTGTCGGTCATATCGAGGAAGACCGTACGGGTCCCTGTCTTCCTCATCTCCCGGACTATCGACCGTGACACGATATCCCTCGGCGCAAGTTCGAGACGATCGTCGTAATCCCCCATGAACCTATAGCCTTGGGCATTCCTGAGGATCCCTCCCTCACCGCGCATCGCTTCGGACAGGAGAAATCTGGGGGCGTTTTCCAGATTGAGCGCGGTCGGATGAAATTGGACGAACTCCATATCCGCGATCTCGGCTCCGGCGAAGTAAGCCATCGCGATGCCGTCGCCGGTCGCTCCGGGAGGATTTGTCGAATGCAGATAAAGCTGTCCCGCGCCGCCCGTGCAAAGGATCACCGCACGCGCGAAGATCTCACGCGGGGCCTTCAGTATCGGGTCGGCGTATCGGACACCGACGCATCTGCCGTCGCGGACAATGAGCCCTTCGGTGTTTGCGAACGGGAGAAGGTTGATCGTGGATTCCTGCCTTGCCCGCGCGATCAACGCCCGGACGATCTCTTTACCGGTCGAATCGCCGTGGGCGTGCAGGATGCGCCTTCGGGAATGCGCCGCCTCACGGGTGAAGACAAGATTTCCGCCCTCGCGGTCGAATTCCGTTCCCCACTCTATAAGTTGTTTTATGTAGCGAGTTCCTTCGGCGACAAGCGTCTCCACGGCACGTTCGTCGCACAGCCCTGCCCCGGCTTCGAGCGTATCGCCTTCGTGAAGCTCGGCGTTGTCGTCGTCCGAAAGGACGACGGCGACGCCCCCCTGCGCCCATTCGGTATTGGAATCGCTGGCCTTGGACTTTGTGAGGACCGTGACCTCGGCACCCGTGCGGGCTAGCTCGATCGAGGCACGGAGACCCGCGATCCCGCTCCCAATCACGATGAAATCGGTCTGAAGGGGCATACGGAAAAATCTAACAGATTATCGGCGCCCGTGCTATCGCAAACCCTCGTGGATAAATAAAGAACCCGGCTGTGCCCATTGGGCGCAGCCGGGTAGTTAAACTGGGAATTGAAAAATCTCAGACTCCGGGGATCTTCAATTCCTGGCCCGGTTTGATCAGGTCAGGATTGTCGAGAACATCCCGGTTGGCTTCGAAGATGTTCTGCCAGGAAACGCCGTACTTCTGGCCTATTCCGCTGAGAGTGTCGCCGGACTGAACGGTATACGTAGTTCCGATACCGCCGCCCGCGCTGGCGATGTTCAAGACCAGGTCCGAAGACCGGTATTCCGGATCTATCCGAGAGTACTCGTCCCAGAGCTTCTGCTTGTCGGAATCGCTTGCGGCCGTCCCGTCGATATGAAGCACTCCGTCACCTTCGTTAACCGTAAGGTCAGAGACCCCCATACTGTTTGCCATGTCGATGAGTGAACTATACTTGTCAACTAACATTGGACTTTCCTCCTTGATTACTTCTCAACCTTAAGCTGGTTAACCACGTTCTTCGGTTTTGTCTCCTGAACGGCCATCATGCATTCCGCGAGCTTTGCCTGCTTGATGTTGCCCCGCAGCGTCGCTGTGCCGTCTTTCACTTCGACATCGATATCGCCGCATCCCTTCGCTTTCAGCGCGTCAACGACCTTGGTCTTCATTTCCGGATCTTCCGCGGACGCCATGGGAGGCGGCGGCGCAACGGTCACATTATTGGTCACCGACTTCACGCCCTCGACCTTTGCGGCTGTCTCTGCCTTGGCCTTCGCGCCATCATCGGCTACCTCGCCTGAAATGGTGGCGACACCTTCCGTCACTTCTACGGTGACACTTGACGTCGCCGGATCGCCCTTCAGCGCTGTTTCGGCCGCCGACTTGAGATCGGCATCACTCTTTCCGCCGCAAGCTGCTGCAAAAAGAACTGCGACAGTTACAAGCACTATCGAAACCCTTGATTTCATATCTTCCTCCAATTCCTTGATCGGTAATAACTAAGAGAAAGCAGACTTCGAAAATCGACCCATCGATCTCCAAGACCCCGACCGTTACCTTCCGGTTTTGCCGGATTCCGGCAGGAGCACGTCTGCGACTATCTGTTGAGCAATATCAAATGAATTATATCCACTGCCAATCACGAAATGCCAATCGGCTAGACAGTAGAGCTTCTCACGTTCCTCAAAAAGCTTCCTGGTCTGCTCCTTGTTCTTCACAAGAGGCCTTTTCTTTCTTGAAGACCTGATGTTACGCCAGCAATGGTCAAAAGTGGTCTCAAGCCAGACTGTAACCAGGCCGCTTTCCCTGATCAGGTCCCGGTTCCGCTCGACCGTCCAGGTTCCGCCCCCTAGGGAAAGGATCGAGAATTTCGGGTCGGCAAGGACCTCCCTCAGACGCTCTGTCTCAACCTCCCGAAAGAAATCGATGCCTTCTTCCTCGATGGTTGTCGCAACCGAACGGGACAGGGAGGTTTCGATAAGGGCGTCGAGATCTACGTGGCGCTTTCCCGTAAGCCGGGAAAGATGCCTCGCGACGGTCGATTTACCCACCCCCATAAATCCTGTGAGCACGATTCGTTTATCACTTACACGCATCGAAGTGCCTATTTTACAACATCTTGCAGAGAGTGGAAAAAACCTGGAAATGATATCGAGACGCAATCCGACCCGACGATCTCCGACTCGCCTTCGGCGACAAGCGCGGCGACAGTGAATGCCATAGCTATCCGGTGATCGCCGTACGAATCCATTCGGGCGCCCTTGAGATTCGATCTCGCAACCCTGAAACCGTCGTCGAACTCCTCGATCTCAGCCCCCATTCTTTTCAGATTGGTTACGACGGCACGGATCCGGTCAGATTCCTTGTATCGAAGCTCTTTGGCTCCGCGGACCTCCAGTCCGCCTTCCAGTTTCGTTCCGAAGACTGCGAGGACCGGCAGCTCGTCGATCAGGTTCGCGATCCGACCTCCCGAGACGATCCCAGTGCCGCCGGCGGATTCGATACCGCCGCGCACCCGTATCTTGCCGGCGGGTTCCGGCTCGTTCTCGTTTTCGACAACCGTCTGAATTGACGCGCCGAGTTCCCGCAAGACATCAATGACCGCGGTCCTTGTTGGGTTAAGCCCTACGTTCTCGATCGTCAGGTCCGATCCTTCGAGACAAGCCGCCGCCACCAGGAAGAATGCCGAGCCCGAAACATCTCCAGGGATGTTAACGTCCCTGCCGGAGAGCGGCGACGGTCCATCGATGCTTACTTCGTGAACAAACCGGCCATCTGACTCAACGTTTCGTTCCGTGAGGGGCACCCCAAAATTACGCAGCATCAGCTCAGTATGGTTTCTGGAAGAAGGTCCGGGCACATCATCGGGCGGACTTGCCAAAATCGTGGTCCCTTCGGCAAACAGACCCGCCAGAAGGACGCAAGATTTCACTTGTGCCGAAGCCACCGGCATTTTATACCTGATCGCTTTCAGTGGGCTCGTGCCGTGTATGGTCATCGGAAGGTTGTCCTCCTCCGAGTCGAACCTGGCTCCCATCAGGCTTAGCGGAGCGATCACGCGTTGCATGGGCCGGCCGCGAAGCGACGAATCACCGTCCAGAATTGAATTGAACGGCTGCCCCGCGAGAACGCCGGCGAGAAGCCGCGCCGTTGTGCCGCTGTTCCCGCAATTGAGTACTCCGGACGGCTTTTGAGGTCCGTTCTTCCCAACACCTTCGATCGTTACTTCGTCCCCTGAGCGCGTGACCGAAGCGCCAAGCGCGCTTACGCATTCAAGCGTCGAAGCGCAATCCGCGCTTGCGGCGAAATTCGATATGCGTGTCCGGCCCTCGGCGATCGCGCCGATAATCGCCGCCCTGTGGGAGATAGATTTGTCACCAGGCAGCCGGACCTTACCTTTGACCTTTGACGTCGGCCGGATCTTCATAAATAGTGCCTTCTAAAATCATTGGACAGGTCAAATACGTTAGCAGAATGAAGCGGACGGGTAAACGCCGCGAGAAGGCGCTCAGGCGGCAGCGCCGGGGACTGCCGTTCTTGACATGAACCTCAATAAAAAGCAAACTTGAGAGAAATCCAGTAACAGCTAATCAAGGGAATCATTAACTATAAGTGTGGGTGTGAACAAGGAAACGATCACCATTTCGAGCAAGATCGAAATGATCGATGAAGCGGTGACGAGGGCGGTGGAGTACGCGAAGGCACTGGGGTTCGCGGAAGATGCCATCTTTGGCATCGATATGGCTGTCCGGGAAGCGGTCGCGAACGCGGTGAAACACGGAAACAAACTCGACGAATCAAAGAACGTCGAGATGACCCTGGGGAACGGTCCTGAGGGAATGGAGATCACGGTCAGGGATCACGGGAGGGGTTTCCATGTTGAAGACGTGCCCGATCCGACCAATCCTGAGAACCTGATGAAGGAAAACGGCCGCGGAATTCTTTTCATGCAGAACTTCGTCAATACGGTCGAGTGGCACAATCATCCTGAAGGCGGAATGCTGGTGCGGATGGTGAAGTTGCTTTAGGCAATTTGCTTTGTTTGGATTTTTTGGCGGAATTCGTCTAAAATCTGCTTTTAATTTTTCAATTTCAATTCGAGGAGATAAAAATGGCTGAACTTAATATTTCAGAACGTCAGGCTGGCGATGTGACCATTCTTGACATGAGCGGCAAGGTGACGATCGGCGAGGGCAGCGTTGCCCTGCGCAACACGATCCGCCGACTTCTTGGCGAGGGCAAGAAGAAGATCCTGCTCAACCTCTCTGATGTCGGTTACGTCGATTCGAGCGGGATCGGCGAATTGGTCTCCAGCTTTACGGCTGTGAACAAGGAATCGGGCAGCCTTAAGCTTCTCAACCTGACGCAGAAGATCCAGGACCTTCTGGCCATTACCAAATTGCTGACGGTCTTTGACACCTTCGACGATGAAGGTGAAGCGCTCGCAAGCTACGAGTAGGATCCGCAAGGTGGGGAGAAGGCGCCGGCGCGCCGCCCGGTTAAGCAGATCCGGCCCCTGCGAGATCCCGCAAGACATCGCGAAGGACAGTGGACCATACTCAGTTCCGCTGTCCTTTGTTTTGCCTGCGGATGTGCATCCCGACCCGGATGCATAGCATCTCGTAAACGGCAAAGACACAAATAGACATGAGGTTGCCGGTTCCCCCCGATGTTTCCAATGTTCCGTTTGTGTTCTTTGCATTTTTCGCCCTCGACGGCTTTACCGATGAAAAAAGCACTTTCCGCAGTTATCCTGCTATTGCTCTGCTCGGCCGCATTCGCTCAGGACGGAACGGTCTTCGACCTCTCTGGTTACGGGGTCCGGATCGAACCCGATAAACGGCTGATTGCGGTCCTCGCGACCCTGGAAGTCGCCGGCGCTGACACCCAGCTTGCTCCGGAAGGCGAGAAGTTAAGGAACCGCATCCGCGCGAGCACCAAAGACATCAGCCCCGATCTTCGGCAGAAGATCGAGATATTCGTCAATCAATACAAGAGACGCCATCCCGAAACAAAACCCTCGGAGATCGCGGCGCCTTTCATTTCCATGGCGTATGCGCTGACACCGGCGCCGGCACTGGCCGAGCCCTTCCGCTCGGTGGATCTTCCGGATGATCTTCTGGAGGTTCTGGACTTTTCGGTGCTCGTCCGCGAATTCTACTCCAGTCCCGGAATGGCCGCCGAGATCGACTCGATCTTCAAGGAGTACCAGGATCTTACTGAACGGCTTCGGCCTTCTGCCCGCGAAATGGTCACAGATGTGCTTGATTATCTTCACACACGGCCGGAGTTAAGGTATATCGAGAGAGTAAAGGTCGAAACGAAGAAGGGCAGCGAGACGATCACAGCATACGAACCGCGTGAGCGGGAGAGAACCTTCACGATCGTGCCCGAGATGCTCAACTCAAAGGGCACCATAAACTTCCTGAACATCACTGACGACTATTATGCGATCGTTCCGCCCGGGACGGACTTGAGTGCGTCGGAAGTGCGGCGCGGTTTCCTTCAGTTCGTGCTTGATCCGCTCGTACTTCAGACCTCGAAAGAGATACGTGAGAAACAGGAAGCCTTCCGCAAGCTGGTCGCCGACCGCAGGGCAGCCGGCGGCACGGTTTCGGCGGACCCCTATCTTACGATCTCGCGATCACTGGTCGCGGCGGTCGATGCGAGAGAGGAACAATACCGAAAAGAAAAGATATCGACCGCGCAGGCGCGCAGCAAGATCCCCCTGATGAAGACCGACGAGGAAAAGCAGCAGGTTGTGGCTGAGCTTGAACGCGTGAAAGGGCTCTTGTCCGACGAGGCGGCCCTGCAATTGTCTGAGAGCTATGAGCAGGGAGCTGTCTTCTGCTTCTATTTCGCCGAAAAGCTGCGCGGTATAGAAGAATCCGGATTCGATATCGCCAGTTCGCTCAAGGACTGGATCATCAGCCTCGAACCGGAAAAAGAGAATGGGCGGATCGAGATGTTCGCCGATGCTCGAAAACGGGCGATGGAAGAACGCGCGAAAGGAAACACGTCGCTCGTGATCGAGACCACGCTTGTCGAGAATCCGCTGACAAACAAACTGCTTGAAATCGACAAGCTCGCCGATACTGGAAAGTACGCGGACGCTGAAACGGCGCTTAAGAAGCTGCTTGACGAGGCGCCTACCGAATTACCGCGAATTTACTACGCCCTGGGCCGGCTCTCAAGCCGTTCCGCTGAAGGGATCAAGGACCCGGAGGAGCAGAATTCACGACTGATAAAGGCCAAGACCTTTTACGATAATGTCCTGCGTTCGGCGACCATTAACACCGATCCCGGGTTGCTGTCGTCAACATACTTCGCACTCGGCAGGATCTATGAGTTTTACAAACAACCCGAATATGCGTTGAAGATCTACGATGCGGCTCTCAAGATCGGAAAGGTCGAGGGCGGCGCCTACGAAGAGGCGTTTGAGGCGAAGAAGAAGCTGGTCGGTAACAACTAGCCGGGGAAGCCTGATCTGGTAGGTCCTTGCCACAGGCACGCTGTGTTCGTCAGCGGGCGGATTTTGAAAAGTATCCTTGAAATACCCGACGAAGAAAGCGGACACGGATGAACACAGATAGGAGCAGATAGAGGGACCCTATTCGCAAGTAAATGGACTCAGGAAACTAACCTGAGTCCATTTACTTTTTCCGAGTCCGTTCAAATTTGTGTTCATCTGTGTCCCGTTCTTCCGGACCTGACACTTACGAGCGCGAGCGCCGCCAGCAGAAGAAAAAAGAACGCATTTGCGTTCGTCCGGAGCGGGAAATCGACAAAGCTGTGTACAAGCACGCCGAAGCAGCCCGAGAGAGCTCCGACCGCGACGCTTCTGCGAAATCGGTCGTGCGTCTCCCTGATCACACGCACGCCTCCTCGGAAAAGGAAGAAGATGAAGGACACCGCGATCAGAAATCCGACTATGCCTCCGTCGGCGAGCATCTGAAGATAGTCGTTGTGGGCCTGCTCGATACGATACATTCCGTTCATCGTGTCGTACCGGGTGAACGCGACGCCAAAACTTTCCAAACCGGATCCTATCAAAGGATTGGCCTGAAAGATCTTCAATGCGACCGTCCAGAAATGTATGCGGCCGGTCGAGAAATCGGCACCCGATGCCTGCATCCCCGCACCGCGGATAAGCCCCTGTTCACCGCCAGCCCATACCGCGACAAGAATCAAAAGCAGCAGCAAACCGGCGGCTGCACCGCCGACAACGAACGTGCTCTTAAGGAACGGCGTCTTTTCGGTGCCCTCATTCTTACTCCCACGCTTCCTTAGCAGTAGGAAGGCGACGGCGTGAAACGCGATCACCGCGACAAGGCTCAGGAAAGCGCCCCTCGAACCGGTGAAGATCACCCCTGTGCCAAGCAGCACGGCGGCGAAGAGAAGAAATACGATCTTGTCTCGCTTCACGGCTCTTCCCGCGAGGATTCCGACCGTTAGCCCGAAGATCATCACAAGGAAGGACGCGAAGTGATGTTGGTTCACGTACGAACCGAACGGCCTGGCCTGCGCCGCGGGCGTCAATCCATAGATCACAGAAGGGTCGCCCAGGAACTGGAGGACACCGAAGAAGGCCATCAGCGATCCGAAGACGATCAGAGTTACCGCAACCTTTCGAATCCTGCCGTGGGAATCTATGAATGTAAGCGCGGCGGCGAAATAGACAGCGAATACAAAGAGCTTGATGACGGCCATCCGGGTCCCGTTCGGATCCAGCGTCAGCGACCCCGAAGCCGCCTCTGAAACGACGCCGGCGGGAAATCCCTGGGAACCGAAAGGAAGCAGCTGGAAAAGCCCCAGCAAGATAAGCCCGAGGATCGCAAGCTGCGCCGGCTCCAAAGGTATTCGTACCTCGCGCCTGAGCAGACTACGTGAAAACCATAGGATCGGCAGAACAACTGTCAAAAGCATCACGAACGCGAATGCTCCGCTGCTTACCCCGCCAAAGGCCAGATTTGCAAAGATCGGTACCGCGCACACCAGAACGAACGCTCCCGTACTCAGCCAACCGTAGTCGGGCATGTCTTTCGGCGTTTCAGTATCGATCTTCAAATGCTCTTCTGTTGCCATTTGTGTTTGATCAGGCTTTGTCTACTTCAGCGATACGTCGTCAATCCAAAGTCTTCCTTCAATGGCGCATTCGTCGGCGAGGCATTTCTCGCGCACCAGACGGATGATGACCCCTTCAGAGCCTTCCTCCGTGCTAAACGGAATGCCCGACGAGGTCCATCCGGAATTGTTCTTGAGCGGTTCCGTCGAGGCAAGCACCTCACCGGATGCAATGTCCACTACCTCCCAAAGAACCGTCTTCTCCGTCTTCAGCTCGGAACTGTAGTAAGCCTCAAACCGATATTCCTTACCGGGTATGACCGCCACCACCTGGGAAACGGTCCTGAAGTTCTTTTCGGCGCGGCCCCCAAAGATCATCACAAGGCTCTTGCCTCCGGAATGTTTCACTTCGACGCTTATGCCTACCGCCGGGTCTTTGCCTTCGACGATATTCCATGCAAAGCCGTCGCCGCCCTTCAGCGAGATATCAGATTCAAATCCCGAATTCGTTACACGGCCGACTTCCGGCCCTTGCTCCGGAGACAACTGAGACTGGACCTTTGCCGCCGCGACGAACTTCTTCGCGCGCAGGAGTTCGCCGAGGATGGATTTGCCCACTTCTGAGTGCTCCGCCTGCTGTTCCGCGGGAAGCGCATTCCATAATTTCAATGCCTCATCCAGCCTGTCCTGCTTTGCAAGTATGCCGGCCATCGCCGCGCGAACCGGCAACGAATCTCCCACAGCTTTCTCTACCTTCGCGGTATCGCCTTCGTTCAGGTCCCATGCGAGCGAGGCGGCGGGTTGAGCGAACTTAGAATTACCCTCAACCGCTTTTCTGATCTGGGCGAAACCCTCGTCGTCGTTGCCCTTCCTGATAAGCGCGTTGCCGAGTGCCCAAAGGACCTCCGAATAGTTCGGTGCAAGGTCTGCAGCGTACCGAAGCGCTTTTTCGGCGGCGTCGGGATCACCGTTCCTTTCCTTCGCCTTGCCAAGGGAAAGCCAGTAAAGATAGTTGTTGGGTTGAAGCGCGGCAGCCTTTTCATAAAGCTTGAGCGCTTTGGGCAGATCGTCGGGCCGCATCGACCGTTCGAGCATCACTGCGGAAGCATAGTAAGCCTCGGCATTGCCGGGCGCGAGCTCGGCTGCGAACTCGGCGGCCGCGGGTTCGGCGGCGCCTCTCGCGACGGCACTTCCGAAGTAGGTTGAGATAGAAAGGGCGAAAAGGATTATGCAGGCAAGAAAAACCGCCGTCATCACGGAGCGGGAGAGGAGGGAATCGGTCTTCAGCGTTATTTGCATTTCTTAAGGAGACAGGAGACAGGAGACAGGAGACAGGAGACAGGAGACAGGAGACGCTATTCGTTGATCTTCAGTCTCGTCAATTCCGCCTCTCAGTACTCATGTCTCATTACTCATCTCTCAGCGCTCATTTCTCAGTAGCTAGTACTCACTCGAACTCAACCGGCTCGATCCTGATCATCGCCTTTCTAAGCGCGACATCGACATCCTGGCAGGCGATCCGCAGTTCCTTGAGCCGCTCCGGACTGAAATCGCGAACCGAGATGAGAACTTCCTGAATGCTGTATTCCCTGCAGATATCTCCGAGAGATCCGTTCCCGCCGAGCACTTTCAGCCCGTGCATCATTTTTCCGACCTTCATCGGATCGTCGTCCAGAAAACCGACCACTGTGCACTCCCATTCCGGGTTGTTTCCAAGTTCCCTGAGCACCATCTCGCCCCCGTCGCCCGCTCCATAGATCAGCACGCGGCGACCGTAATTTGCGACAGGATTTGGGAGCATCTGCCTGATCAGCCTGAACGCCATGCGGCTTCCGGCGAGCGCCGCGAGCAGAAGCAGGCCATCCACGACGAAC
>JAHEEZ010000102.1 GCA_024640445.1 Acidobacteriota bacterium
CGCGACGACATCGCCGATCTCCGGAATGTCGTCGAGTTCTTCGACCGACGCTCCCATAACGCGGTCCATCGATTTGAAATAGTTCGCGAGAATCTTCGAATAGCGCTCGCCCACATGACGTATGTCGAACCCGAACAAGAGCCTCTGAAGTCCGCGCTCCTTACTCGCCTCGATCTGTGATATCACATTCTCGGCGCTCTTTTCCGCCATCCGCTCAAGGCCGGCGACCGTTTCGACATCCAGTTTGTACAGGTCGGCGATATCCTTAACGTTCCCGCCATCGACCAGTTGTTCGATCAACACGTCGCCCAAACCTTCGATATCCATCGCCTTCCGCGCCGCAAAGTACCCAAGCCGGCCCTTTATTTTTGCGGGGCAGTCGGGGTTCACGCAGCGCCTAACCGCCTCGCCTTCCGGCCGCACCGCGTCCCAGCGACAAACAGGGCACTTGCCGGGAAATTCGTATTCGAGTTCGCTCCCAGTCCTCTTCGATTCGATCACCTTCAGCACCTGCGGAATGATCTCGCCGGACTTCTCGACAAGCACCGTGTCGCCAAGCTTTATTCCCAGCCTTCTGATCTCGTCTTCGTTATGGAGCGAGGCCCTCGCAACGGTCGTTCCGGCAAGCAGCACCGGATCGAGCACCGCAACCGGAGTCAGCGCACCGGTACGGCCGACCTGAATGATTATGTCCTCAAGTTTCGTGGTCGCCTGGACCGCAGGATACTTGTAAGCGATCGCCCAACGGGGAGCCTTTGAAGTCGCGCCAAACTCGTCCTGCAGACGGGTTTGGTTGATCTTGATGACGACGCCGTCGATGTCGTAATCGAGATCCGGCCTTTCTGCCTCCATCGAGTCACAGAACTCGATCACCTCGTCGATCGTTTCGCACAGACGGCGATGCGGATTTACGTTGAAGCCCGCCTTCTCGAGAAACTCAAAATTCTCCCAGTGCGTCGCGAAAGGCTTTGAGGCGCCCGACAGAACGTCGTAGGGGAACAGGTCAAGGCGCCTTGACGCTACGACCGCCGAATCGAGCATGCGGATTGTTCCCGAAGCCGCGTTGCGCGGATTCGCGAACGGCTTCTGTCCCTCGTCGAGAAGTTCGCGGTTTATGTCGCGGAAGACGGATCTGGCAAGGAACGCTTCACCGCGGACTTCGAGGGGCCCTTCAAAATGCTCTTTCAGTCTGAGAGGAATTGTCCGTATCGTCCTGGCGTTCTGTGTGATCTCGTCGCCGGTCTCGCCGTCGCCTCTGGTCACGGCCGCTGCAAGAACGTCCTCGGCGTAGTGAAGCGCAAGGGAGAGGCCGTCGATCTTAAGTTCAGCTACGTATTCGAACGCTCTGCCGTCGGCGAGCTTTACGCACCGTTCGTCGAATTTTCGCAGCTCGTCGATGTTGTAGGAATTGTCCAGCGACATCAGGGGGACAGTGTGGACAAACGTGTTCCAGCCCTCTGCCTTGCCGCCGATCCTCTGTGTCGGAGAATCCGGCGCGACCAATTCAGGGTGCCCGGATTCAAGTTCCTTGAGCCTCTCGAGAAGCTTGTCGAATTCAAAGTCCGAGATCTCCGGCTCGTTCTTCTGATAATAGAGCTCGTTGTGATGTTCGATCTGCTCGCGAAGCGACCCGATCTCTTTTTCGACTTCGTTCATTCTCTTGTTGTCTGAACCCATTGATGTGACTGGCGCCGGGCACTCATTCCGCGCTTAAAAATTCGCAGATCAGGCTGTGAAAGTGATGTGTGCCGGTCTCCCTTGAGGGCGAATATCTTCCCCGCTCGTAGTATCGCGATCGTATTCCTCTTTGGACCGATTCAACGACCCTCTGGTCTTCCAGTTCGACCGACCCAAGGTCCGCCCCCGCACCCCTTCCAAGTTCTTCGCGGTCCGACACATACGTCAGATAGGTTATCACCGTCCGGTCGGCGGACTGCGGCTTGACGATATTCACCGAGATCCCCCAAGGATAGAAATTAAGCATCAGGTTCGGGAAAGAGAAATAGTAAAGCGCCTCGATCCCGTTCGCAAACGGCCCGTTTTGCCTTTTCATTTCATCGCCCCCGCGTCCCGTTTGAAGGCTCGAGTACCTGAATAGCTCGGTCTCATAGGTGCCGTAATCGACTGCCTTGTTCAACTCCGGATGCACGTACGGTATGTGAAACCCCTCAAGGTAGTTCTCGCAGTACAGCGCCCAATGGGCATTCACCTCGTAGTCGTTGGACCCGGCGAACTCCAGAGAATCAAATTCGAAGTCTTCAAGCCGCTCCTTCAAAGGCGCAAGGAATGCGTCCAGATCACAAACCGGGTCGATGCCTGCGAAAACAAAACCGTTCCAGACCTCGCAGGGGACACGTTTCAAGTCATCCTCCGCGGAAGGAAAACCCTCAACACCTTCGAATTCGGGCATCGAGAGGCAACCGCCTTCAAGAGAAAACCTGCGTCCATGGTATCCGCAGCGGATCAGCTCGCCGGCGGTCGGTTCTTCCACAAGAACCTTTCCCCTGTGCGTGCAGACATTCGAAAAACAGACCGGCGGTGCGTCCGGATTTGAGATCGTGATGACGGGCTCGTCGAGGATCGGCGGAAGGATCCGGTGAGGATGGATGGCGGAAAGGTCGGCTTTCCTTCCAAGCAGATGCCAGCTTCGCGCGAAGATCTTCTCGGTGGAAGCTTCAAAATAGTGTGGATCTGTGTAGAAATCCGAAGACAATGTCCTGGCTTTTCGAATGTCGCTATTTATGGAAAACATGGTTTGGGATCGTTCAGGAACGATCGTAAAGAAGGTATGCGGGCTCCGCGCCTCTCTCGAAACCCTCGCAGACGAGGCCGCGGGAGAATGCGTCCAGAAATTCATCGCGGACCCGGTTTTGAAGCCGTCGCGCCTCCAGCGGAGTTTCGCTGACGAGCCTCGCCCAATCGTTCGTTGTGATTATCCTTGCCGCCGGCTCCCGTTCATCGAAAAACTCCCCGCCTGCGGCAAGTTTCTCGGCCTTTTCATCGTCGAGATGCCATTCCGCGAAGAGCCTGTCACTTTCAAGGCCCAGCTGCGCCGGCAAGTCCGGGGACGAACCGTAGTCAGTTCCATAGAAGTCAGGTTTGTACTGCGCGACCTTTGCGCCCAGTTTCTCGAGATTGAAAAACGCGTTGCGCGCCTGAACAGGCTGGAATGTCCACTTGATGAAATGAACTCCTTCGGCCAGCGAACGTTTGCGCTGCGCCCACTTTAGTCGGGCGCCCAACCCGAGGCCCTGAAAGTCATGGGCGACCGCAGCCATGTGCGAATAGAACGCCCGCGATCCATCCAGAAACGCCGGCACCGACAGTACGAATCCCACCAGCCTTTCGCCGCTGAAAGCGCCAAGAGTGAAACCGCCGGCATGCATTGTCACGACAAAATGCCGGACCGGCGAGATCTCGACCTCGGGCAAAGCGAAAACCGCCCGCTGAAGATCGACACAACCCGCAAGTTCTTCAACAGTCGTACATTCCCTGATCTCGATACTTTCGCTAACGGATCCAGCCGGCGAAGCGGCCCCAGGATCTTCCATTTCCACCATATGCACACCGAACTTTCTCAGTTTTTCGCAATCGGGTCAACTCCTGTTCCCGGGGCTTGCGGATTCTATTTTTATGAAAGATTTTTGTTCGTCTGATCCTCATCGGAAGATCAAAGTGTTAACAGCGGTGCAGGGTTTCTGCTATCATTGTCCGAGCGGCTTTCCCAGGCCGAGCCCACCGCGATACCCTCATTCCGCCCTATGACTACCAAGAGCAAACTTGAGGCACAGGGACTCACCCAGCGCCACCCGATCCCGGAACTGCTAGTCGAGATCAATCAGATCGGACTTGACGGCTCGCTTCGAATTTCTGAGCGCGACAAGAAAGTGATCGTTTACTTCGAAGATGGCGAGGTTGCGTTCGCAGTTTCAAACGCGCGCGAACACAGGCTTTTCTCTATCCTGCTTGAGGAGGAGAAGATCGTAGAACAGGACCTTTCGGGCATCGAGGACTATGTAAACGATTTCCGCCTTTCGGCGGTGCTTCAGAAGAAGGGGACGCTGACCCCGGAAGAGGCGGACGATTACTTCAGATTTCAGATAGGCGCCATCATCAACTCCGCTGCCGGCTGGAAACAGGGCACGTGGGTGTTTTCCCCCCTTGCCCGTCTCAAGGAAGGCCTGCGTTGCAAACTGGATCTGCGTTCCACGTTGTTCCGTTACTCGAAAGATCTCGCGGACCTGGAAATACTCGCAAGATTCAAGAGTCTCGACGAACACTTCAAGCTTAATCCGGATCTGAAAGAATCCCAGATCGCTTTCAGTCCAGAGGAAGCATATGTCCTTTCAAGGATCGGCGGCGATGGGTTCACGATCGTGCAGCTTCAGTCGCTGAGCGGACTTGACGGGAACGTTCTGATGCCTATCCTCTACAGGCTTTGGCTCGGCGGTTTTATATTCAGGGATAACTGGAACAAGGCTTTCAGCCGGGAAATGACCCATAAGTTTCGTTCCGCCAAACTCATACTCAGCCGCTCTGCGCTTTCTGTTGAAGAGGAAGAAAATGAAAAGGAAGAAAAGGCGCGAAAAGCTGCTGAAGAAAAAGAGCGGCGCGAGAAAGAGGCCGAGGAAAAAAGGCGCAAGGTCGAGGAAAGGGAACGACGCGAGAAGCAAGACGTTGAAGATGACTACACCGAACAGGAGCTTACGATCGAAGATTATCTGAGCCTGATCGCGAACGCTCCCACTTTCTATCAAATGTTCGGCATCAGGCCCGACGCAAAGCTCGCAACCGTCAAACGCGCTTACTTCTCTTATGCACGCAGATTTCACCCGGACGTCCTGAAGACATCCGTCGAGCCCGAACGCCAGAAGATGATCGCGCAGGCATTCACCGAGATCGCCCAGGCGTACGAGACCCTTCGGCACGAAGAGAGCCGCGCGATCTACGACCTGAAGCTCGACAAGGTTATCTCCGCGCTCAAGAAGCAGCACGAGGATCAGGACCTTTCCGGGCTTACAAAGGAAGACGTCGAAGAACAGGACAGGGCCTCCGCGGCGGAGGAAAGTTTCGAGCGTGGACAGCGTCTCCTGGACGATGGGTACCACGAAGATGCCATACCCCACCTGGGACGAGCCGTTCATATGGAAGAAGACAATCCCGAATACCACGCCGTCTACGCGCTTGCCCTTTCGAAAGTAAAGAAAAACAGGCACAAAGCCGAACAGGAACTTCAAACCGCGGTCCGTTTGGCGCCGCGCGATTCCCGTTTCCGTTTGATGTTGGTCGAACTTTATGTTGAAATCGGACTTTCGGTCAGAGCCCGGAACGAGCTCAATCGCCTGCTCGAAATCGATCCCGGGAACGATGAAGGGCGCCGTCTGATCAGCCAACTTGACTGATCCCGCGATGCGGACACAAGGCGGCGGGCCGAAGCGGATCCGGACAAAATATAAAGATGATCTTCGCAGAGAAATCAGCCGAAACCGAGATCGCCGTCGCCGGTGAGATCGTAGAAGCGGGCCGCGCCGCCGATGAATTCGAAGGATATTCCGTACCCCATTCGGCAAGGATCGCCCAGATGGCTGACGCCCTTGCTGTCCGGTTCAATTTTGCGGCTCGAGACCGCCTGACTCTGAAGCAGGCGGCTTTTTTTCATGACGCCGGCGAACTCGCCATGGGACGCGAGTACATCTCGCTTTCCCGCCCGCTTACATCTGTCGAGCGGATGGATCTCTTCAGACACCCGGTCATAGGAGAACAGCAGGCGGCAAAACTCGAGTATCCGCGGGCGGTACAGCTTCTTGTCCGTTGGCACCACGAATGGTGGAATGGTTCGGGCTATCCGGACCGGCTTGAAGGAAGCGGAATTCCTTTTGCCGCGCGAATACTTCGCATCTGCGACACATACTCCGCACTGACCTCCGACCGTCCTTTCCGCCGTGCTTTTTCCGAAGAGGAGGCGGACCGATACGTTTCGGAATCCGCGGGGATAGAGTTCGATCCGCAGATCGCACTTGCATTACTTTCCATGCCGAACAGATTTGGTCCCCCCTTGAAACCTGCAGGCCCTTTCGAAGAATCCGTCCCGCGGGATCCTGAAGTGACTGAGGAAGAGGTGAACTGAGAATGCGTTCGATCCAGAACAATGTCGCCGGATGGCTCGCGTTCGAGCTCAGCGTGCTGAAACGACTGAAATTCAAATCCGTGTCGATCCCCTTCTGTTCAAGGCCGAATTTGGGCAGCTATCTGAAGCGTTCCGGCATACGGGTGCTCGCCAACGATCCCCTTAGGTCTGCTTACGAGGACTGTGTCGCGCGGATATCAAATGACGGGGTCACTCTTTCCGCTGAAGATGTTGCACTTGTGCTTGAAGACGCGTACGTCCCTCAGTACCGCCTTAGGAATCCCGCGCTCAGGAACTGGTTCGGCGAGACCGATGCGTGGTGGTTCGACAATGTCCGCGCGAACATCGAACGTCTCGGCTCAGACGTGGCGAAAGCGCTTGCTATCAGCACAGGTCTCAAGGTCGGCGAATATGTTCTCTCGTTTGACGAAGAGACCCGCCGTCTCAGACAGCCGCTTTCAAAGGTCTTTGAAAGGATCCTGAGTCTCGAAGAACTCCCCTCGGAAAACGGCGAGGAGAACATCAGCCGCTGCTCCAATCCAGTAAATTTCACGGCAGAAAGCTATACCGACCTTTTCTTCCTGAAGCTGCCTCCCGTACAGAAAGGATCGCTTAGAGAGGCGCTCGGCAACGCTGCCTGGCGCGAGGTCTGGGTGCGTGGCGATGACGGATTCTGGCAGGACCTGGAGGCCGGATTCGAGGGGAAACTCGGTTCCCACGTCGAAACAAGATCGCAATACCTGGAACTGATAAAGGACGCGCTCGGCGCCGCCGGTCACATTAAACTTTGGGCGATCGAGCACGTGGAGGACGGTTTTGTCCAGACCCATGACATCGTCGAGATCGTCTCGGATATCAGGCGGGTCGACACTGTCTATACAAAGGATTTCTCAGAACTGACAGGTCTGAAGGCGGTGATGATCACCGCCTAGACCGCTTCAGCCGACTTTGCCGGAGGCGATTCGATCTCGGCGAATTCCCTCTTTCCACTGCGAAGAAACCATACGATCCCCGAACTTCCCGCAAGCAGTCCCGCGATGAGTGTCAGCGTTTGCGCGTCGATCATCGTCAGCGAAACGCCGGCGATGTAACTTGAAATGCTGAACATGGTGATCTCGGCGCCGCGGTCGAGAGTCGTGATCCTTCCCCGGATGTGGTCCGGAAGCGACCTTTGAAAGATCGTCTCCTGGACCGCGAACTCGGTTCCGATCACCGCCCTTGAAAGCAGCACGAAGATCGCCACCAGCCACAGGGAAGGCATATAGCCCGCGATGGCGAATAGTATTCCGTGAACCACAAGTGTCCAACCGATGAAACCGCGCGTCGTTTTTCGAAGTTCGACATAGCTGCCGACGCGGTGCGCTATCAGCATCCCGAATCCAAGACCAAGCCCGTTCGCGGTCAGCAGGAACGAATAGACGTAATCCGGATTGGCGGACTCGCTCGCGAAGACCATGGTCCCGAGACCTTCGAATACTATGTTGGTGGCGCCTCCGCCGACCGCCCACATGAGATTCATCAGCAGAATCGTCAAGGCGAAAGGGTTTTTTAGCGTATATCTGAATCCCTCAGCGATCTCCGAAAAGAAACTCTCTTTTGGCTTCAGTTTAAGGTCTTTTCTTCTTTGTTCCGGTGTGCGCTCGCGCATTGACTCTTCCGGTATCAGCCACACCGAAAATGCAGAAACCAGGAACGACGCCGCGTTGATGATGAACGCGATCTTGTATCCGAAAAGGACCGCCGCAACTCCGCCAAGCGCCGCCCCGACCGCCATTAGAATGAACCTGGTCGAAAACATCAGGG
Organism: Acidobacteriota bacterium; assembly: GCA_024640445.1. Lineage (GTDB taxonomy): Bacteria > Acidobacteriota > Blastocatellia > Pyrinomonadales > Pyrinomonadaceae > Aridibacter. The sequence goes on from JAHEEZ010000102.1 coordinate 7,931, forward strand.
CAGTCCCCGAAAGCAGGCCGTCCTTGCCCGCGATGTTCGGCGTCGCCGCGTTCTTGGCTCCGTCAAAGAACGCCGACGCGCCCGAAAGCAGGACCGATGCCGCATATGCTATCCAAAGGTCTTCAGGCTCTGTAACAAGCAGGAACAGAAGTGCGAACGCGACCCTGACCAGATCCGAAATGATCAGCACGTTCTTTCTGGAAAACCTGTCGGCGACGGCGCCGGCGATCGGCATCAATACTGCGAACGGTAGCGTCCTGAATAAAAGCAGGAGCCCCGCCGCCGCGGGAGAGGAATGCGAAGCGAGACGCACGACACCCAGCCCGGCGACAAAGTTGAACCAGTTGCCGAGTTCGGAGATCGTCTGTCCCCAAAGCAGGTTCCGGAAATTCCGGTTCTGCCTGATAAGTTGTGTGTACGAGAGGTTCATCCTCTTTCGCGCTCCGTATTCCAAACAAGAATGCCGTCAGGAATTAGTACCTAACGGCATTGATCCTGAAAAGGTTTTGAATTTCTACTTAACTTCCCTTGAACTCCGGCGGCCTTTTCTCGAGAAACGCCGCGACTCCTTCTCTGAAATCGTCTCCCCTGCCCGATTCAAGCTGCAACTGGTGCTCGAGCGCGAGTTGCCCTTCGAGCGTATTGGAAAATGTCGCGTTCATCATCTTCTTGATCCTGCCGATAACCGCGGTCGGTGAAGCGGCGAGCCTGGTCGCGAACTCCATCGCGCCGTCCATCAGCTCATCCGCCGGAAATACCCTGTTGATCATGCCGATCTCCAGCGCCTTCTTCGCGGAAAGCGTGTCCCCGGTCATGAGAAGTTCGGCGGCGATCTTGCTTCCAACCGCCCTGGGGAGGAAGAAGCTGCCTCCGCAGTCGGGAGAGAGTCCGATCTTGATGAACGCCTCGTTGAAAGAAGCATCTTCGGACGCCGTGACGATGTCGCATGCCAAAGCCAGATTCGAGCCCGCACCGGCGCAAACCCCGTTTACTGCCGCAACGAACGGTATCGGCAGATCGCGGATCAATTTCACGAGGCCGTGCAGGGCGGCAAGAGGATCTTCGAGAAATGCCTCGATCCGGCCTTCCGATTCCCACATGAGTTTCATTTCACGCAGATCGCCCCCGGCGCAAAACGCCCTTCCCTCACCGGTAAAAACAACGGCGCGCGCGCCGTCCGCCGCTGCCTTCCTAACCGCCGACGCCAGGTCTTCCGTAATTCCTCTGGAGAGCGCGTTCAACGCTTCCGGCCTGTTGAGCGTGATCACCGCCACCTTTTCCTTGACTTCGTACTTTACAGTTTCAAACATAACAACGGATTCTCGACAAAAAAACGGCCACCCCCGGCCGGTGACCGGGGACGGCGCGGTAACGCACCTTCTGGTAAATCAGTTTATGCGACGCGCGCCCTTGAGCGGCTGGCGTCATAACAATCTTTGCAAAGCACCGGGCGCCCGACTTTGGGCTGAAACGGCACTTTGTCGTGTTTGCCGCAATGATCGCAAACGATCTCGAACTTTTCCGGGGCGTCCTCTCTCAACGCCGCCTTCTTGCCTCTGCACTGCTGGCACCTCTGGGGAGGCATCATATTTCGCTGGTAGAAGATCTCCTGTTCCTTTTCCGTAAAATGAAAGATCTCTTTGCATTGAATGCAGGGAATTTCGATGTCCGGCATCGTGATGGCCTCCTTTTCTCTTGATCAACTGTCGGAATTGCCGAAAGTGTATCACAGAAGATGGTGAGCGGGGAGCCTTGAATCGTGAACCGTGAATCGTGAATCGGGGGCTGTGAATCGTGAACCAGGAGCCGTGAATCGTGAAACTTGAATCGTGAACCGTGAACCGTGAAACTTGAATCGTGAACCGTGAATCGGTAACCATGAATCGGTAACCGTGAACCGCGGATCGTGAATCGTGAACCGTTTAGCCCACCCATTTATGGGCGGGACTGCGAGCGATGATCCGCCAGTTCCCGTACATGTTCAGCGACCGTCTTACCCAAAGTCTCGAGATTATATCCGCCTTCGAGCGCCGAGACGACCCTGCCGTCGCAGGCTTCATCTGCCCATTGCTTCACGGTCTTCGTCATATCGCGAAAATCCTCGTCCTCAAGCAGAAGCAGCCCCAGAGGGTCCGATTCGTGCGCGTCGAAACCCGCTGAAATGATTATCAAGTCGGGCGTGAACCGCGAAGCGATGTCGGATACAGCATCGTCGAACATTCGTTTCTGTTCTCTGGCCGAAGTCGCCGCCTTGACGGGTACGTTCATCGTGTAGCCGCGGCCACGGCCGAATCCCGTCTCGCCTCTCGATCCGGTTCCCGGATACCAGGGATACTGGTGCATAGAGAAGAAGAAGACGTCAGGATCGTCAAAGAAGATTCCCTGCGTTCCGTTTCCGTGATGCACGTCCCAGTCGATTATCGCCACCCGCTCGACCTCTTTGTAGCGGTTGATCGCGTATCTCGCTCCGACGGCGACGTTGTTGAAAAGACAGAATCCCATCGCCCGTTCGGCGCTCGAATGATGTCCCGGCGGCCGAACGGCCGCAAACGCGTTGTCTGCTTCCCCAGACAACACCGCTTCGATCCCGCCGCAGACGGCACCCGCCGCATGGACGGCCGCGTCGAAAGAATGGATCGAGATCATCGTGTCGTTATCGAGAGCCTCGATCCCATCCGCGAACGCGTTCTCCACAAGCTTGTAATGTTCCTTCGTGTGCGCCGCCTGGATGATCCCCTTCGATACTTCTTCGGCTTCAAGGACGAGAGCCGAATGCCAAAGTTCTTCGTCGCCCTTCAGCGCCTCCATCACGACACGGTATCTTTCCGGAGTCTCCGGATGCCCTGGACCGGTGTCGTGCTTTAGTGAAATGTCGTTATGTACTATTGCAGTTTTCATTGGCTCTTTTGAATCGTAAATCGTGAAGGGTAAATAGTAAATCGTGAACGGTGGCTCGTGAATCTCTGTGTCAGTAGCCTGACCGTGAGGGAGGGCGTGAATGCTAGTCGTGAGTTATTAGTGGCGGACAAGTTTTACGACAGAGTTCACAGAGAATTGCATAGGGAACGCAAAGCCTCCCAAATTGTTTTCCTTTGCGTCTTGGCGCCTTTGCGTTAGATCTTCTTCTTTTCACGATGCGCTTTAGTCGCCATCCCTGACGGTCGGCCTGCTGACACGACCATCCACGATTCACTGCGTGCCTCCCCCGGACGGGACGCCAGAATGGATTTCTGATATAAAATCACAGTTCCCCGATGGCAAACACTACAGAAAACATGAACGAACCTCCGATGATAATCAAGGTGGTCGACTCGCACACCGAAGGCGAGCCGACCCGCGTAGTGACCGCCGGATTTCCTTCGCTGGAAGGATCGACGCCTGCGGAAAAGCTGGTTAACTTCCGCGAGAATTACGACCACCTTCGATCGGCGATCGTGAACGAGCCGCGCGGACATTCGGCGGTCGTCGGAGCTCTGCTTCTGGAGCCGTCCGATCCCGCGAACGCGTGCGGAGTAATCTTCTTCAACAACGTCGGCTACCTGAATATGTGCGGACACGGGACGATCGGGCTTGTTAAGACGCTCGAATACCTGGGACGGATCGGGCCCGGTGAACATTCGATCGAGACCGTGGCGGGTACCGTGACCGCGGTTCTCGATCCCGACGGCTCCGTGACCATCCGGAACGTCCCGAGCTACAGACTCGCGAAAGAAGTGCAGGTAAACGTTGAGGGATACGGCACCGTCCGGGGCGATATCGCGTGGGGCGGAAACTGGTTCTTCCTGATCGAAGATCATCCGTTCAGGATCGGTCCGGCGTCGATTGCCGAAATGACGGCGTTTACATCCGCAGTTATGGAAGCTTTGGGGCAGGAGGGCATAACCGGACGGGATGGCGCAGCGATCGACCATATCGAACTCTTTTCTCCGTCCGAAACAGCGGACAGCCGGAATTTCGTTCTCTGCCCGGGGGGCGAATACGACCGGAGTCCCTGCGGCACGGGGACCAGCGCGAAGGCCGCATGCCTGTACGAGGACGG